>CAZAII010000001.1:0-15124 GCA_964485165.1 uncultured archaeon
TTAATATCTCCGGATTCCTATCAAATCAAGGTATATGCAGTTGGCAGGACCCGGATTTGAACCGAGAACAAGACAAACATGATTGGAATAACCGGGATTTCTATGAGATATGGATTATTCGACAGAGTACTTACTTTCATGAGCTGAACCATAGGAAGGGTGAATCTCGACTGTAAATTGTGAACCTTCAATATTTACTTGTCTTTCTCTGTATTCTTGGTTGAATTCTATATCTGGACCCATAGGTCCAACTATAATCCTGCTATTATCCATTTTAGCCTCTGCAACAGGCCCGCCTTCATATTCTTCGGCTTCAGGGAAAATTTCTGGATTGACGGATTGAAGAATATCTCTTGCAGTAATCAAATCTCGGAATCCATTTTCAGTGCTAAACAGTACCCGCCCATTTTCAATCAATTCCTGGAAATCTCCTTGGTATATACCATCTGAATCCTTCGAATCAGAATTAAAGAGAGGAGCCTCCAATGCTGAGTAAAGTTCTCCATGAACCTCAATCCTGTTTCCGTCTTTTGATTTAGCAGCGGGAGCAATTGAATTGTCTGGTTTGACATTGTATCCAACTCTAAAATCACTGCTTTCTGCGAATTCATCCAAATTGGCTGGATTTGTGGAGCTATATGGATTTACTGAAAGTGATTCTCCATCATAGCTAACTTCTATAACAGGTTCGCCTGAGGAGGATTCTGACTTAGTTTCTAAAGCTTCATCAACTTCATTTACAAGTTCTTCAAATTCCTCTATTGCTCTCAAATCTGGTTCTCCCAGGAAACTTCTCAAAACACCTGAACTTGAGTTTGGTTTAACTTCTGACATATGTTGTTATTAGTTAATCATAAATAAAAGGTTTTCGGTCTTACTTAGTTCGGCAGAATCGGTATCCCTTTCCAATATTGGGTAAAAGCAATTGGCAGGACCCGGATTTGAACCGGGATCTTGATTCTTCGAGAGATGAAGAGAATAGAAGAAAAAGAGGAATATGTCAGGAACTTTGGGAAGTTCCTAGCACTTGCTCCAGCCGCAGGATGGGCATTTCTTGCAGCCTTCCTGGAGGATGAGCATGCCGCCGCAGTCGGGACATTCCGGGTTGGCGCCGTCGCTGACTATCTCCGCGGCGTCCGCTGTTTCTTCCTCCTCGGTCTTCGGCTTGGTGATGGACTGGTTCTCGCTCTCGAGGTTTTCGAAGGTCTGCTGTGGAGAGTCACCGCCCCGGAGGTGGCGTTTCAGCGCTTCCGCGATGGCGTCCGGAATCGAGTGGATCTGCTCGCCGTTGTCCCAGGCTATCTGTGGTGACCGGATGTCGTCGAGCTGCTTGATTACATCATTCGCATCCGCGCCCGAGCGGAGAGCGAGAGAGATCGTGCGTCCCAGCGCCTCAGTGAAGCTCTGGGTGTAGCCGCCACTCTTGCCTACCTGGGCGAAGACCTCGAACGGTCCCGTCTCGTCGTCGTTAACCGTGACGAACAGGTCGCCGTACGCGGTCTCTATCTCCTGGGTCGTCCCGGTTATCACCTTCGGGCGTTCCCGTGTCGTTTCCGAGTCGCTCATCGAGGTGTGTTCACCGTTGCCCTGATCGTCGACCTCCACGTTTTCCTGGGTTATCTCCTGCTCAAGCTGTTTGACCTTCTGCTCCTCGAGTTCTTCCTCTTCGACCACCTCTAATTCCGTGTCGCCGACGACCTCCTCGAACTCGTTGGACTTCACCAGAGCCTCCGCGCCGCCGAACTCGTCGACCAGTTCCGAGAGCATGTCTAGCTTGTCCATGTCGGTCAGGGTGTTCTCCTTGTTGGTCTGCATCACCTGGACGTCGCGGGTTCCATCCCTGTAGACGGTCATGCCCTTGATGCCCTTGTCGTAGGCTCGCATGTAGACCTCGCGGACCTCCTCCCTGGTCGCGTCGTTCGGGAAGTTGCAGGTCTTCGAGATGCCGGAGTGGTTGTGTATCTGGAAGGCGGCCTGGATGTCGACGTGCTCCTTTGGTCCGACCCGGTCGGAAGTCATGAAGAGCTCCTTCATCTCCTGTGGGAGAACATCGTCAGGAAGGGATTCAACTCCCTCCCACTCGTTGTTGTTCATCAGTTCTTCGACCTCTTCCTTCACCTCTTCGACGTTGACGTCGTTGGCCTCCAGGGCCTTGATGAAGTAGTCGTCGAACTCGACGAGCATGTCCTCGCCCTGGATGTCCTTCGCCACGTTCTTGAAGTATGCGACCTGGTAGATCGGCTCGCAGCCTCCCGAGGTGTTCCCTATCATGGAGGTGGTTCCTGTGGGCGCGATGGTGACCGTGTTGTGGTTCCTCATCTCCAGCCCGTCCTCGAAGCCTTCAGGCTCGTATCCTCCCGAGTACTTCCTGAACCATTCAGGGTATTCTGTGGGGGAGGCCCACTTCGACTTCTCCCATTCGGAGAAGACCCCGCGGACCTGTGCAAGCCGGTGGGACTCCTCGACCGAGAACTTTGTGACAAGCCTCTGGATCTCTTTCGCGGCTGCTATCGACTCCTCGCTGCCGTACCGGATACCGAGCTGTATAAGCATCTGGGCGAATCCCATGATGCCGAGGCCTATCTTCCTCATGGAGCTTACCGTTTCTTCTATCTCTTCAAGCGGGAAGTCGGACATCGTGACGACATTGTCAAGGAACCTGGTGCCTGCCTTCGCGATGCGTTCGAAGTCCTCCATCTTCAAAGCTTCCTGGATGAAGTCCTGCATCGCCCGGTTGAGGCCGTCCTCGTCCTCCCAGTCGTACCGCTCAAGGTTCTCCGCTTTCCACTCGTGGAAGTTGAGACCGAGGCCGTCGCCCTGGTCCTCCACAAGGACAGAGAGGTTTATGTGGCCGAGGTTGCAAGCCTCGTAGTTCTCGAGAGGCTGCTCCGCGCACGGATTCGTGGCCTCCATCCTGTGCTCGGGATGTTCCTCCACATCGAAGGAGTGCTGGTCGTTCGCCTCATCGTATACATAGAAGCCTGGTTCGCCGTTCCTCCAGGCGCCGTCGATAAGGCACTCCCAGATGAAGCGGGCCGGCAGGGTCATCCTTTCTCCCGGTTCAAGGTCGATACTGAACTCGTTGACCTCGTCGCTGAAGGTATGGGCGAAGTCACGCCAGAAGTTGTCGTCCTTTCCAGTGTCGCTGCCCGCGGCCTCGGGGTACCAGCCCTCGTCATCGTTGTAGAACTCTGCGGTCTTCTCCGTTACCTCGTGGACATCGCCGGTGCGAGGATTGATGAGCTCGTACTCTTCATTGTTCTTCACCGCCTCCATGAAGTCGTGCGTCAGGCCGACGGATATGTTGAAGTTGGACAGGTTGCCCTCCTTCCTCTTGGAGACGATGAAACGTAGCACGTCAGGGTGGTCGACACGCATGATTCCCATCTGTGCGCCCCTGCGTTTGCCGCCCTGCTTTATCGTGCCGCACATCTGGTCGAAAACCTTCTGGAAGGTCAGGGGTCCCGACGCTATCCCTCCGGTCGATGCGACAGGATCTCCCTTCGGCCGCATAAGGTGGAACGGGTATCCCACTCCACCTCCTGTCTGGAATATCTTGGCGGCATCGTGTACAGAGGAGAATATCGAATCCATGTCGTCCTCAGGATGGACCACGAAGCAGGCGCTGAGCTGCTGGAGCTCGTCGCCCGCGTTCATCAGTGTCGGCGAGTTCGGCATGAACTCCAGCGAGGTCATCATCTGGTAGAACTCCTTCCAAGACTCCTCGTAGCCAACGTCGTCGTACTTCCTGTCAGGCTTGGCGACGTTCTTCGCCACCCTTTCAAACATCTCTTCAGGACTCTCCACCACGTTGCCCTTCTCATCCTTCACCAGGTACCGGGCCGGAAGAATCCTGTCGTATGCGTTCTCGGTTAGTTTCTCCCTGACAGTCTCCCCTCTTACCCGTTTTACGGGTAGTTCGAATTCGGATTTTGAATCTACAACTTCTCTTCCTGTAACAGTGTCAGTCATGGTTTGTTTATCCCCCTTGAGTGAGTATCAGTGTCAAAAACTGTGAAAGTTGAAGTATGTGTCGCAATCATCATTTTTACCCTTCCTGCAGCGCCTCCACTTCTTTCTGGAAAGACTCCGCGCTGTCGAACGAGTCGTAGACCGAGGCAAACCTTATGTAGGCGACCTCGTTCTTCTTCTTGAGTTCCTTAAGGACACTGTCACCTATCTCCTCGGTCGAGACCTCTTTCTCGCCCCGGACCGACTTCTTGACGTTCTCGACCACCTCGTCTATCTCCTCTTCAGTCATCCCCGTCTTTTCAACCGCCCGCTGGATACCCGACCGGATCTTCTCCTCCCGGAACTCCTGCTCGGTCCCGTCACGCTTCACCACGGTGATGTCAAACTTCTCAGCAGTCTCGTAGGTGGTGAACCGGCGACCGCAGTCGCCGCACTCTCTACGTCGTCTTATACGGTCCGAGCTCTCCCGGCTGTCGACCACCCGGGTGTCACAGTTATCGCAGTACGGGCATTTCATAGCGCATAGTTACCTCTGGGCTTTTTAACCGATTTATGCAGTAGGCCACAACATGTGGGGCAGAACTCATCCCCTTCCCCCACGACATGTTGTACTTCCTGTCCCAGTATTGGGGTAATGTCCCTTATAAACCCTGCCATGTGAATCGAATTCGAACTGTGCACATCGCTCCAACACCAGGACCGGGTTTTTGAAACTTTGCCACCACTCCAGTAATATGACACAGAAGATAATCCCCGACACATCGATAATAATAGACGGCAAGCTCTCCACGCTGGCGGAAGAAGGAGAGATTGAGGGAGAGGTTGTCATCCCCGAATTCGTGGTCGACGAACTGGAGAACCAGGCCAACCGGGGTCTCGAGGTGGGCTACGCCGGAATCGAGGAGGTCGAAGAACTCCGGGAACTCGCTGAAGAGCACGGCTTCGAGGTCTCGTTCACAGGACGCAGACCTACCGGGGAAGAGATAGAGCTCGCCTCTAACGGAAGGATCGACGCCCTGATAAGGGATGTCGCGGAAGAGGTCGGCGGCGTTCTCTACACCGGGGATGTTGTCCAGGCCAGGATCGCAGAGGCGAAAGGCATCGATGTGGAGCTGTTCGAGAAGGAGCGCGTCGAGAAGTTCCCGCTGAAAAAATACTTCGATGAGGAGACCATGAGCGTCCATCTCAAGCAGGGCGCCGTCCCTACCGCGAAACGTGGACTTCCAGGGGAGTTCGCCCTGGAGCGTATAGGTGACGAGCCGCTCTCCAAGCAAGAGGTCAACCGTCTCATCCAGGAGACGGTCGAGACTGCAGAGATCTCTGATGAGGGTCTTGTGGAGATGGAGAGGCAGGGAGCGACCGTCGTCCAGCTCGGCCGCTACCGTATCGCGATTGCGAGGCCTCCGTTCTCCGAGAACCCCGAGATAACCGCGGTCCGGCCTGTTTCAAAGGTTTCCATCGAGGACTACGACCTCTCGGATAAACTGCTCAGGAGGCTGGAAGAAAGGGCGGAAGGCGTCCTCATCGCGGGTGCTCCGGGCCACGGGAAGTCGACCTTCGCCCAGGCCCTGGCCGAGTTCTACGAGGAGGATGGACGCATAGTGAAGACCATGGAGAAGCCCCGCGACCTGGATGTGGGCCCGGACATAACACAGTACTCAGAGCTCGAGGAATCTATGGAGAACACCGGCGACTTCCTCCTGCTTGTGAGACCTGACTACACCATCTACGACGAGGTCAGGAAGACCAAGGACTTCGAGGTCTACGCCGACATGAGGATGGCCGGGGTCGGGATGCTGGGAGTGGTCCACGCAGCGGAGGCGGTCGATGCGGTCCAGCGTTTGATAGGTCGCGTTGAACTCGGTATGATACCCCAGGTTTGTGACACCGTCATCCACATAGAGAACGCGGAAGTCGCAGAGGTATACAAGCTGGAGCTTACAGTAAAAGTACCCGAGGGGATGACGGAGGCAGATCTTGCGAGACCGGTCGTCCAGATAAAAGACCTCGAGAGCGAGCAGCCTGTCTACGAGATATACACATACGGCGAGGAGACCGTGGTCATCCCCGTTGAGGAGTACGACGAGTCAGGCGCGGAAAAGCTCGCGCGTGAACAGCTCGAGTACCGGCTCAAGGGTATGCCCGGAGATCCTGATGTGGAATTCATCTCCAGCGACCATATCAGGATGGAGGTGGAGGAAGACGCGATATCCAAGATAATCGGGAAAGGTGGCGAGAACATCCACGAACTCGAGGAAGAGCTCGGGCTTCACATCACCGTCGAGCCGAAGGGCGACACCATGAAGGACGAGGTCGGCAGCTTCGAGGTCGAGGAGCGCGGTAACTCCGTGATAATCAGCGTCGGCGAGGACAAGTCCGGGCGTGACGTCGATGTCTACGACCGGGGCGAGTTCCTTTTCACCGCCACCGTAGGCAAGAACGGGGAGGTTTCTGTCACGAAGCAGTCGGAGCTCGCATCCCGTATACTCGGTGCCAGAGAGGCCGGCAACCTGACTGTCCGGATTTAGAGGCCCGATTTTTTCTTCATGTAATAGTTGGCGAGGAAGAAGACCACTATCACCCCGAATGATACCTTTACGGCGCTTATGCCGTGGGCGTCCTGAACCCACAGGGGCAAGAGGATAGCGATTGCGAGCACCCCGATCACTCCACCCACTCCCAGAAGCTGTCTCTGACTGAGCCTTATCACACCCATTGTTTCTTGATGTATTTAGTGATGTTAAAGTAACTGGGGTCCGGAGCACAGAGCTATGTCCGTTCCACCTCGTCTTTTTAATCCAGTTTCCGCAATCAATTACTGTGAGACAGTTACAGGTCTCCATACCTACGAAATTCAGGGAAGAAGCCCAGGATATCCTTGAGGATTACAGCAGTGATGTCTCCTCCAGTGAGGGGGAGAAGAACGATAAAAAGGTGGTGGAGTTCACTGTCACCGCCGAATCCAACCAGATAGACGAACTGACCGAAAAGCTCAAGGATATCGAAGACCTGGAATCCGGCGAACTCTCCATCCGCGTCCTCGAACAGGAGACACTCATCGAAAAGGGACAGGAGACCCGGGGATCAACCTCCATGCTTTCACAGGAGGAGATATACAGCAAAGCCCAGGAGTTCTCCCGGTTCGACGTTGCGCAGTGGGGACTGATCTGCCTGTCCTCGGCGATCGCGGCCTACGGACTGGCGCTCGACAACCTGATAGTCGTTATCGGGGCGATGATGCTGGCGCCGATGCTTTCGCCTTTCGTATCGGGAGCGCTTTCGATTGTTGTCGGCGACAGGACGCTGATGCTTGAATCCCTCCGCTCCGGACTGGAGGGCGTCGTACTGGCGATAGTGGTTTCATTCCTGTCAGTGCTTTTCTTTCCGGTCAATATCACGCACGCGCTCGATCTGGTGGTGTCGCCAGGTATCCTTCCCATCCTTCTGTCTCTCCTGGTAGGTATAGCTGCCGCACTGACCTTCGTCACGGGTCTCAGGGACCAGGTGGCTGGTGTCGCGGTCGCTATCGCGCTCGTGCCCCCGCTCGCCAGCGTTGGGATAGGCCTCAGGATGAGGGACCTTGTCTTTGCCTCACAGGCCGCTTCGGTCGCCTTTATCAACATCCTTTCGATAATCGTCGCTGGCTTCGTAACCTTCAAAATAATCGGTCTGAAGCCGTCGACCTACTACAAGCAGAAAGAGGCAGAGCAGATACGCTACCTCCTGCCCATCGCGGTCTCGATACTGCTACTGCTGTCGCTACCAGTGGTCTATGCCTCCTACAACAACCTTGACGGCTTCCTTGCCCAGCAGCGGATGGAACAGGAAGCGGAGGAATTCTTCGGCGAGTCGCTTCTCGAGATGGAGTTCCAGAATTCTCGCGCGCGTGTGCTTGTAGTGGGGGAGTTCAACGAGACAGAGTTCAAGTCAAGACTCCCCGGCACGCTTGATATAGAGGTAATAGAACTGGCGAGAACAGGCTAGATATTTAAAAAAGGATCGGTAAACCCGATTGTATGGCCGCGGTCAATCAGATAGTCTTCGCTCTTAATACTTCAGGGACGCTGGCGATAGGGACTATCTGCTTCTTCATCGTCTACACCACCTTCAAGGGCATCGAGGACGAGAAGATACAGGAGTTCTCGAAGCGATTCATGATGGCCATAGCGGTGCTGATCCTGTACGTTTCCTACTTCATGACCTATAACTCGTTCTTCCCGAACTCACAGATCGCACGGTACCCGCTCTACCTGCTGCTTGTCGCTGTATTCCTCTACATGATATACGCGGCCATCGCGTTCGAACAGGTGGCGGACCAATACGGCATCTCCCAGAACTCCAAGCTCAAGAAGATGAGCAGGGAAGAGATGGGAAGCTAGTGGTGCTCGGTTCTCTTATCGTGTTTGCGCCTTATGACCTCGTTTAACTCGTTAAGGGCCTCGTCAACGACATCCATCAGGTCCCAGCCGTCCGCGTTGATGTTAGTGAGGCCGTACTCGCTCTTTAACTTGAGGTCTATCTCGTACCGGTGTTTCTTGCCGTCCTTCTCAGACTTCTTCACCCTCAGGGTAATCTCCTCGGGCCTCTTCAGCTTCCTTCCGAGGGAGCCCTGGAGCTGTTTCCTTATCTGGTTGTGGATAACAGCCTTCTCCTCGTCCACTTCTACACCTGTCAGCTGGACGAGCACAGTATCGCGGCGGGAGAAACCCTCGAGAAACTTCACAAAATCCTTCACGGTCACTATCTGCTCCGGGTAGGAGTCTTCAACGAACACTATCTCGGTCGAGGAACGGTCAAGCATCACCTGAACGGCCTCCTTGCCTTTCAGGTGCTGTTCGCTGATTGTGGGTGTGCGGTCCATTATCTGGTCGACTGTCACTTTCGACATCCTCTCCTTCTCGCCGCCGCCCGCAACGTTCACCTCATCTGTCCCGGCTCTCCTTCCGGAGCGGCCTCCCGGGCTCTGTTTGTCCCGGGCCTCAAGCATCCTGAGTATGTCCACCGAGTCCACCATCCCGGTCAGCTTCCCGTTATTGTCGATGACCGGGAGGCGGGAGATGTTGTTGTCAAGCATGGCGTGCCTTGCCTTCTCTACCGAGTCTTCCTCGAAGACCGTGATTAGCTCCTGGCTCGCTATCTCACGGGTTGAAAGTTGCTCCAGCTCGTCGACGTCAGGAAGAACTCCAAGGAACTCCCTGTCTCCCATAACGCCCGCGAGCCTGTCGCCGTCGAGGGCGACCATCATCTTCCTGCCCGAGTTTATCCTGAGGTCAGCAAGCTCGACCAGCGACGCGTCCAGGTCGAACTCGGGTGGCTGGTGCATGACCTTTTCGAGGTCAGTCGACTCCGGGTTGAACTGGATGAAACGGACGAGTTCCCGGTAGCTTACCGCGCCTTCAAGCCTTCCCTTCGAATTGACTACCGGTATAGCCCGGAGGTCGTTCTCCTCCATCCTGTGTCTCAGCTGTGAAAGCGATTCGTCGCTGGAAGCGGTCACAGGGCCCTCATTGATAACCTGCTCGGCGCTTATGCTGTGTGCTTGTGCCATCGGTATCAGTCCACGAGGAACTTGTCAGGCTTGTCGTCCATGTCGATGAAGTTGTCGGCCGACTCGCGCAGCTCTTTCGCCGAGGACTTACCGAAGCTGACGACCTCCACACGGCAGCCGATGGCCTTCAGGTGGTCGACGAGTGCCGCGAAGTCGCCGTCACCGGTAACCAGGACGATGGTATCGACCTTCTTGGCCTGCTGAACCATGTCTACTGCCATCCCGAGGTCCCAGTCGCCCTTCTTCGCGCCTCCGTAGAACTCCTTCAGCTCCTTTATCTTGACCTCGTAGCCTATGCGCCTGAGCGCCTCGAAGAAATCTCCCTCGTCAGGCGTGTCTGCCTTGATGACGTAGGCAGAAGCCCTTACAAGGTTTCTGTCGACTACACAAGCGTTCAGCAGCTTCTGAAAGTCTACCTTGCTATCGTAAAGGTTTTTTGCACTGTAGTACATATTCTGGACGTCCACAAAGACGCCTACTCTCTGGTTGGGGTGTATATCGCTCATTTAGGTTACCTCTGAAAAGAAATCGATATGTGATATCGATCTATACAACAACTTTAGCCAGAAATATTCTTAAAAGCACTTGGGTCTCAGGCGTGCGGCATCCTGAACCTTGTCAGCTCCTTGATGGTCTGGGCCTCCCCATGGTGGAAGTACTCGGCTATCGTCCCGCAGACCGCCTGGCGGACGAAGTAGTACATGGTCACGTACGCAACCGCCTCACCGCTCATCTGTGCCGCGATGAACAGCGCGATGCCTATCCCCTTCGAGCTGGATACAAATCCTATGGCCCGGGCCTTCCTCTCCATGACGCCGAGATGGCGGGCGGAGAAGTAGGCGAGGGCGAATGATAAAGCGACGAATCCCGTCAGTACGAGGGTGCCGAAACCGATACCTTTGAGGAATGTTAGCCCCCTGGCCTGGTAGATCAGCTGGAACTGTACCGCCATGACGAGGACCAGGAGCCAGAGCGCGACCTTGGAGAAGTGGTGTTTCATGTCCTCTATGAGGAAGTTATCGAACCTCTGCGCAAAGATGCCAGCTAGAAGCGGGATGCCGATAACGCCCACATTCTTCGCCGCGAAGTCGAGGAGTGGTATAGAGGTGCTGAAGCCTGCGAGCAGGATAGGTATCAGTACGATTCCCAGGAGGAGTGAAAGGCTGGCTATCACCAGGGCGGTTCCACCTTCACCCTTCCCGAGGTTCGACCAGACAAGGGGTGAGCCCACCGCCGCAGCCGAGACACCTATGGCTATCATCGCCTCCCCGAGTCCACCACCTACCAATTGTGCCACTCCGAAAGCAAGTATGGGAACTATAAGATAAACCATGGCAAGCCCCAGGACGAGCTCCCGCTTCTTGTGGAGATTGTTCTTGACCTTGCCGATGTCCATGTGGAGCCCGATCAAGAAAAACAGTGCCCCCAGCAGGACCGTGAACATCACGTTCGAGATGAGCTGGGATGTGAAAAAGTACGATGCCGCGGCGGCAACCACAACTATCGCCGCGAACTCGAGGTCCAGCCTAATACCGTGGACAGGCATAACTAAGGCTTCTAGCTGGCGGTTTATTAATCATTCAGCTTCCAGAGGTAGAGAGCCGCTATGCTCCGGTAGGGGCGCCACTCTTCTGCCCTTTCAAGCATCTCGGACCTGCTGTCCAGCCCGTATACCTGCTCCATCCCCCTCCTGATTCCTAGATCTTCCACGGGGAAAACATCCTTCCTTGCCAGCACGAACATCAGGAACATCTTCGCCGTCCAGACGCCGATGCCGCGGATGGAAGTAAGCCTTTCCACGACCTCCTCGTCGGACAGCTCTGCCAGGCTTTCGCGTCCTATGTTACCCGACCGGAACTCGGCCGCGATTCTCTTGAGGTAGTCTATCTTCTGGCTGGAAAGACCGACCTCCCTAAGGACTTCCTGGTCGGCCTCCAGTACGCCTTCAGGTGTCATCTCGACCTTTTTGAACACCCGCCGTCTTATGGCCTCTGCCGAAGAAGTGGAAAGCTGCTGGTTGATCACAGAAGTCGCGAGGCGCCGGAAAGCGTCCTCCGCCGGTTCAAGCTCCAGGGTGCCGTATCGCTCTACCAGCCTGGAAAGCTCTGGGTCTTTCTCTATCGGCTCCATCAGTCCCTCAGCGACTTTATGAGTTCGAGGTTTTCCCTGTAGCCGCGGTCGTCAGTCACCGGGGTCTCAAGCACCATGGGAAGGTCTTCGAGTTCGTCGGCGTTCACGACGTTCCGGAATCCCTCTTCGCCTATCTCGCCCTTGCCGATATGCTCGTGGTTGTCCTTCTCACTGCCCCTCGGGTCTTTCGAATCGTTGAGGTGGAGGAGCTTGACGCGGTCAAGGGTAAGGTCTTCTTTCAGCTCCTGCACCATGTCCCTGAATCCCTTTTCTGTCCTCAAATCGTATCCTGCGGCGTGCGCGTGACACGTGTCGACGCATACACCTATCTTCTGGTCCGGTGTCTCCGCGGCGTCTATCATCTGCCTCAGCTCGCCGAAGGTTTTCCCGATGGTCGTTCCCTTTCCGGCGGTGTTCTCCAGCAGGAGGGTGACGCTTCCTGGTATATCCAGGGAGTCGATGCCCCCAGCGATCCGCTCGATACCGTTCTCGCGTCCGCTTCCGGTGTGAGCGCCAGGGTGGAATACCACATACTCGATGCCGAGAGTGTCGGCGGCTTCCAGCTCGCCCTGGAGACATCTCAGCGACTTCTCGAACAGTTCGTCCTTCGGCGTCGCGAGGTTAACGAGGTAGGTGGAGTGGATGACGTACGGGTTCTGGTCTTTCTCCTGTCTCAGCTGCTGGAAGTTCTCTCCCTCTTCAGTCGTGTATTCTCCTACCTTCCAGCCGCGTGGAGAGCCCGCGAATATCTGGCCGCAGTTGCCGCCTATGCCCTCTTGCCTTTCGATGGCTTTTTCGACTCCTCCAGAAACCGAGACGTGTGCCCCTATCCTGAAACTCATGGTCAGTGGTCACGGACCCAACTTGAAAACTGTTTCGAATCAATCGAGCATCCTACTTGATGACTCAACCGGCTGGTACTCCTATCGCCCCGAATTCCGTTAACCCGAAAGAGGCTAGGATGTAGAGGATTAGTAGGGTAGCTATCCACGCGATTAATCCTATGAGTATGGCATTCCCCCAGCCGCCTCTATAGCGCCAGTTTATAACCCAAATCCATCCAAACAGGGCCAGCAATGGACCAATAACAGGCACCAGACCCAGTATCGCCCAGATAATCGAGCCCACTAAAGCTGTGATGATGGCGTGTCGGTAGTCCCGAGAGCCAGTAATTGCTCGTGCGCCGGCGTAGATGCCTGTACCTCCCACTATAAGTCCGACCAGGAATACCGCAAGCTGATCTACCAGCGCCATACGTCTTTAATACTCGTGGTTAAATAACACGATTGTTGCAGAAAAATGCACAAGTAGAGTCCATTATAGACGTTGTAGCTTTGCTCGGTAGATCCGTCACACCCCCTAAACCTGTAAACCCTCAGCCAGAAAGTGTTTACATGAGGATAGTATCCATCGCGCCGTCGAACACGGAGATACTCTTCGCGCTTGGCGCGGGAGAAGACGTCGTGGCGACCACGTCGCTATGTGACTACCCTATCGAGGCGGCGAGAAAACCATCGATAGGTGGCTGGAGCAGGGGTGTCGACTTCCGGAAAGTCGAGGGACTTGAGCCCGATCTCGTCCTCGCATCCGACGACCTCCAGGACGAGGTAGTGGATGAGCTGGCCAGCCGTGGCCTCCGGGTGGAGCAGTTCAGCCCTCACACACTTGAAGAGGTGTACCAGAGCATCGAGGCTATAGGGGAACTGACCAGGAGAAAGGAGAGGGCAGAAAAACTGGTCACCGAGATGAGGGAGAGGATCTCGCGGTTGAAGCTTCCCGGCTCTCCCAGAATATACTGCGAGGAGTGGAGCGACCCACCGATGGTGTCGGGCAACTGGGTTCCCGGAATCGTGGAAAGGACAGGTGGGAAATACTTCATAGAGGAAGGAGAGAGGAGCGGGGAGTTCGATACCCGCGACCTACTGGAGTTCGACCCGGAGTACATCTTCCTCAACATCTGCGGCGCAGGCACCAGCACCGACGAGTCTGCAGTGTTGAACAGAGAGGAGTGGAGCAGCGTCAACGCACTTAGACAGGGAAATGTTTTCAGGATCGATGACTCGCTGCTTAACAGGGCCGGTCCACGGCTCGCAGACGGTGCGGAGGAGATGGTGAATACAATACAGGGTGACGGCAGTTGAGAGACGGCTTCCGGGTCTTCGACGTCCATAGCCATATCGGTTCCTGGGGTAGGTGGGAGATGAAGGGAAAACAGGTGGATCCCTTCAGGAACGAACTGACCTCAAGGGAAGCGGTGAAGGACCATATGGAGGGTTACAGCGTCGACCGCCAGGTAGTCATGCCTCACTACCATCCCTCACTTGAAAGGACCTTTGAACTCAACCCGCTTGCCCTTGAGCTATCGGAGATGGAAGATGTCTACGCTGGTGTCTTCTTCGAGCCCTCACATGACCGCGCTACCAAAAACGCCCTCGACATGGCCGGAAGCCCAGGGATAAAGGTGCTGAAGACGAGTGCCAGTGCCTGGCAGAACTGCAACTACGATCCCGAGACGTGGGACGTGGAACACAGGGAGGTGATGGATCTCGTCATGGAGAGGGCGGAAAGGGAAGAACTCGTGCTCCAGCTCCACACGGGTTACGGCGGGTCCGACCCGGTGAAGATATTCAGGATGATCGACCAGTATCCTCGAGTGACCTACCACCTGGTCCACATGGGTGGTGTCGCGGCAGGCCACTTTGCGATTCTTCCACGTCTTCTCGACCGGCTCGACATGGATATCTACGTCGACACTTCCTGGTCGCGTGGCTTCGCCCCGAAATGGTTCGCGAGGGAGCTCAGGAAAGAGGGTGCGCTTGACAGGATGATGTTTGCCACCGACTACCCCTGGGGAGACTTCCCCTCAGAGTTCAGCAAGGTGGCCGAGATGGATGAACTGCATGAAGAGGAGAAAAGGATGGTTCTACACGATAACGCCCGCCAGCTGTACCTCTAGCCCTCTAGGTGTCGTGGTCCTCGTAGGGCTCGCCGTAGATCTCTGTCAGCAGGTTGACCGCCGCCTTCGCGCCGTCGCCGATCGCTACCGAGGTCTGGTACTCCCAGGAGTTGGTCAGGCCTGCGGCGTAGATGCCTTCCGCGGCCCTGTTCGAGTCGTCGGTCACCACGTGCTCCTCCATCATGTACGGACCTTCGACACCGTCCTCGAACTCGAGGTCTAGCGGCTCCAGGTAGTCGTGGACGCCTGCGCTCGCCAGGACTATGAACTCGGCCTCATGCTTCCCTTCGTCAGTCGTAACCCTGAGACCTTCGCCGGTCCTCTTTACCTCCTGAACTTTTTCCTCGACTATCTCACCGCCGAACTCTTTTACCTTGTCTCGACCGCTCCGCAGTAGTTCCTGACCCGCGACCGAGTCGTGGCCGATGAGGTTCTGGATGTTTGAGGTGTTTTTGACCAGCGACTCGTCTGTGTCAAGGACGAGGGTGTCTTCCCCTGCTTTCGCTGTGAAGACCGCG
>CAZAII010000001.1:15134-25997 GCA_964485165.1 uncultured archaeon
GCTACTCGGTTTTCGCTTCCTTGACGTAGTCCGCGGCTTCAAGTCCCGCGATGCCTCCCCCGATAACTAATACCTTTCTCATATCCGGGGTTTGAAACGTGAACTAGAAAAAACTGTCGCCTTGGCGGTACCGCCGGTCCAGCGAAGAGATGGGACTAGTTCCTTAGTCTCATCGGCTGCATGTAAATCCTCCTGTTGCTCCGCTTCCACCACCTACCCTGTCTCAGGCCCTCCAAGTCGCTGAACTCGTACTCGTACATCACTGCGCGGATGTATCGAGGTGAACGGTCGCCGAAAGGATCGTTCGCCATCAGGTTTTCCACATCCTCACTGTCCTGGAGCAGTCTCTGGCTGAAGATGTAGAACCATCGAGGCGGGGAGTCGCGCAGAGCGGCGAACCACATCTGCCAGTCAAGTCTCGGCTGGTGCGGAGCCACTACAGGCGGGGCCTGGTGGAGTTCTCCCGGCTTGTAGCTGAAGGTATAGTTCTCCCAGTCGTTGCCGTTCATCGATCCCTGGATCATTATCTCGTTCCTTTCCGTGGTCATGGCAGCGAAAAGGCCGTAGGTGTTCGCGACGCGGAAGTTGCTGTTGAGCTGCATCACTCCCGAGAGGGGTGAGGAGGAGACCCCGGTCCCAAGGAACTGAAGGAAGACCAGAAGGTTGAGCATGAGCACCAGCGATAACACGAGAACTGCGAGCTTTTCCATAGAACCGGGTCTCCTGAGTCTTGCGCCTCGAAGGATCCTGAAAGGCATCCACTGTCTCAGCCGTGTGAAGTGCCAGTCGTCGAGCAGGAAGAGGGCGAGTGCTATCGCCAGCAGGTTGAACATGGTGTAGTTACCGGTGAACATTATCAGGAGCTGGAAACCGATGAGGATGAAGGCAGCTCTCCCCCTCCACTTCCTATCCGCGAATACTAGGAAGGGGACAGCTATCTCGATGACGAGAGTCGCGGCGGTCGATAACTGGTGTATTATCAGGGGGAACTTGTCGAACAGCCAGGCAGGGGGCATGGGAAGTGGCTGGGTCAGGTAGTGGTGGGAGAGTGCGGACATCTCCCTCCAGGTCGGGTCGCCGCTGACTATCTTGGAGATGCCGGACAGGAACATCAGCTTGAACAGCAGTATCCTCATGGCCCAGGCTGAAAGCCTCGAAGGCGGTTCGACTATCCTGGATGGAAGCACGTCCGAGGGGGCGATAAAGGTTGAGAGGAAAAGCGTCTCCAGCAGCAGGATATCCCACTGGTAGCTCATGAAGACCTGGCCGACGCTGACAAGCGAAAGGTAGCAGAGCCAGGTGAGGAAGATGTTGAGCCGCGGGAAGAGGTCGACGAAAAGCAGGATGGAGAAGATCATCCCTCCAAGTGATATAGCTGCCAGCGCGGTGTCGGATGCGGATATCCAGGCCAAAGTGGGAAGCTGGAGGAAGCCGACGCCTGCTTCTGTGGCAGCCTGGAGAAGCTGCTGTGCGGGAAGTATACCGCTGCTACCCACCAGTCCTGGCATCTGGAGGTGGAAGGAGAGGAACGCGCCAAACGAGATGACCGCGAGGAAACGCAGGAAGATGAACCTGGTGAAAACCAGGGAGCGGTCTCCCTCTGACATCCCCTGGAAGAACCTCTTGGCCCGCTCCCTGAGTTCCATGTACTAGTTTTTCCCGGTCTTTTGATTTAAGTAGTTGGAACGGGGTTTGTTAGACAGGGGATGAAGAAGCTGGTCTACGACTCTGGATGCCCTTACTGCACGGGTATAGCGAAACTCGCCTCATCGCTCTCGGACATAGATATACTTCCGTACCAGTCCGACGAGGCAAGAAAGCTGCTGGAGGAGTCGTTTGAAGATCCCGGTTTCACGCTCTACCTTTTCGAGGACGACACCGTTTACTGGGGTAGTTCTGCGGCGGAAAGGACCTCAGAGCACCTGGGGATCCCTGGCTTCCTGAGACCGGCTGTCGTCAGCACTTACCCCTACCTGGTCAGAGTTTTCTCGGTGCTCAGCCGCCGCTCGGGGGTTCGACAGCCTGTATGCGACAACGACAGGTGCTACCATAACTCGAGGACCGGCGGGTCGAAGCCCATCAAGGAAAAAGAATAAAAGGTGATAGAGGTGGACTACTCGAAAGTCTCGACTACCTCGCTGTACTTCTTCTCGACGTGTGTCCAGTCAACCACCTCGAAGAACGCGTCGATGAAGTCCCCCCTGTCCGGTCCGTAGTCGTGGTAGTAGCTGTGCTCCCAGACATCGACCGCGAGGATAGGATGTGCTCCCCACACCGCGCCCTGGTCGTGCTTGTCGACCACGACATTGTGGAGTTCGTTGCTGTAGGGCACATACACCAGCACCGCCCAACCGGACGCTGCCTTCGCCGCCGCGACGAACTCCCTCTTCCAGTCCTGGTAGCTCCCGAAGTCCTCCTTGATCCGCTTTCTCAATTCGCCGTCGGGCTGTCCGCCACCGGTAGGCGACATGCAGTTCCAGAATAGGTTGTGGAGCACGTTGCCGCAGAAGTTGTGGGTGAAGGAGCGGAGAACCGAACCGGTGTTCGAGAAGTCCCCGTCGTCCCTCTGCTGTTCAAGTTTTTGCTCCGCGCTGTTCCAGCCATCAACGTATCCCTGGTGGTGGACATCGTGGTGCCACTCCAGCACCTGCTCAGAGATGTGCGGGGAGAGCGCGTCGTAGTCGTATGGTAGTTCCATCAATCCGTGTTCTCGGGCCATCAAGATCACCTGTGGAGAGTAGGAGCGCGTAAAGTTAAACAGCTTGTGGTTTAAAAGGAAAAAGAAAGTTTAACGGGCTTCTAGCCCGTCTGTCCCTGCTGTCCTGACTGCTGCAGCTGGGAGATCCTCTCCTGAACGTTTATCGGGCTCTGGAACGGGAAGCTGACAACGGGGAACAGGAGTTCCGCGTCCTTCGTCATGTAGATCTCTCGATAGTTGGTGACTGTCCCGTTCGGTGTCTCCTGGGAGAATGACACGTTGAAGTAGAACATGCCGTGCCTGGTCTCCGGCTGGGGAACGTTCACGGTGCCGTTGAAAGTCCCGGCACCCACTAGGTCGGAAACAGCGGTTCGTGCCTGCTGGACGTCGCCGCTTGGACCGGTTACCTTCCGGTCGCCGACGTTGTAACCGACGACAAGGCCGACAACTATCCCGATGAAAAGTCCGAGAACCAGGAGTTCGGTGACCGAGAACGAGTCCAGGAACCTGTCGGGTCCGGAAAGCATCTGTTCCGGCGCGTCAAGGTCGAGTCCTTCGTCGCTGAGCCCGGTTTCCTCTTCTTCCTGTTCTGTATCTTCTTCCTCTGTTTCTCCTTCTCCGGCTGTCTCTTCGGGTTCTTCATCCATCTGGCTCCTGATGAACCTTTTCAGGGTCACTCTGTCCTTGCCTTCTTCCTCTAGCTCCAGGAGCCGCTGATAGTCGGGAACATCCATCTGCTCGATATCGTACCGAGCCTCTCCGACCGTTCCATCCAGAGCCTCTCTGTAATCATCGTCCTCTGGCATGTTGAAACCTTAAACAAGGAAGCTTTTTAATTGTTCGAAAGATCGGGGCCATAGGGAGTTCAGAGGCAAGAAAATAGAAAAAATCAGGGTTCGTCGAGCTAGTCATCGAACTTCCTGACCTTGTGCTTCAGCTTGAGGAGCAGTCCACTAATCCTGTACGGACTCCTCGAGTTTTTCCCCGCCTTCTCCCCTGGAATGCCGAAGAACTATTTATTGGCGTCTCCACCTAGTATAAAAGAAGCCTAGTATAAAAGAAGAATCGAACCCTTGAGGTTTAAGTCATAGGCTGTCAGCTGAAACGGGGTTCGCACGATGTCGAGCAGGCGCAGAGGTAATCTCCGTCGGTGTCCGCGGTAAAGTTCGAGTCGCACCTGTAGCTGTCGCCCGGACTCAGCGACTCGCATGGATTGTCCTTCCTGCAGACCGTACTCCGCGACTCCTTTAGCTGGGATATCCTCTGCTTTAGCTCTTCAACCTGGTTCGTCTGGTTCTCAAGGCCTGACACTTCCTCGCTGAGCTCCCGGTTCTCAGCTCTCAGGTCCTGGAGCTGGAAGTACTCGTAGACCGCGACGCCAGACGTGACGAGGAACGCAAAGAAGAGAACCACCAGCAGGATGGATAGCTTCCTCTGGAAGCTATCGTTTGAACCAGCTCCAGTCCTTCTTTTAGCCATGTTCCAGTTTAACCGTTCAGAGAATAAAAAAGGACTAGAGCAATGGGGTCGGAGGGATTTGAACCCGCAACCTTCCGCTATCTCCTCAGAGAGTTAATCATCGAAGCACGCCGTGCCTCTCATCCCTCCAAAACCAGCAGATGTTCTGGAGGCGGACGCTCTCCCAAGTTGAGCTACGACCCCGCAGGAAGTAAGAGACACCGCAGATTTAAATGCGGTTACACCATGGAGAGCGCGGCCGAGGTGTAAGAGGCGAAAAGGACCGCGAGCAGTAGCGCTGTGATGGCTATAAGGTCGAGGAAGGACTGCCAGTCTTCCTCCATCCCCTCCGCGAGCGCGGCCGAGACAAATGTAAGAGAAGCAAGCACCGCAAGACCCATCAGAGTTCCAGCGTACGCCGTCGACATCGTCATCGCGACGCCTGCGATGAAGGTGTAACCATAGAAAAGAGGCTTCGAGATCCGGATAAGTGCTTCCCGGTCCAGGCTGACAACATCCCTCTCTATGATCTTGCTTCCCATGTTTGAGATAGGTGCTAGTTCGTATTTAAAATAAAGGCCTGTCGAAGCTGGTTTCAAGCTTTCTGTACAACTTAAACCCTGATGATACGGCTGGGAGACGGTATCGAGATCCGGGGACGCAGGAAGGTGGTTATGGATGGTAGAAGGCCGTCTGGAGACGTTAATTTCGTCTCTCACGCCCATTTCGACCACCTTCCGTCACGGGAGGCCGATATCCTGTGTTCCATGGAGACGGCTGTGCTTGCCCGGGCGAGAACCGGTAGGGATTTCAGGAGGATAGAGGACGACTCCGTTGAACTGGTTCCATCAGGGCATATAGTGGGTTCGAGCGCAGCCGTCGTGGAGGGAGAGGAAAAAGTCCTGTACACCGGCGATGTCTCTACCCGGGACCGTGCGTACCTCGACGGTTTCGAGCCTGTCGAGGCAGATATTCTTGTGCTCGAGACCACCTATGGCGTCCCCGCGTACCGTTTCCCTGACCAGGAGGAACTTGAGAAAAGGATAAAGGACTGGATTAAAGATACACGGAAGCCGCTCTTCCTGTTCGCCTACAGCCTGGGTAAAGCGCAGAAGATACAGCACCTAGTCCAGGAGGCGGTGGAGAGACCGATACTTGCGAGCGACAAGGTAATGGAGATGAACCAGGCTGTGGAGGAAGTCACGGGGCTTGAGTTCCATGCCGTTGAGTTCGAGAAGGACAGGATGGACTCGGAAACGATTTTTATCGGCCCGACCTCACTGGCGAGGAAGAAATGGGTGAACAGCATAGTGGAGCGCCTGGGAGGTGTCAAGGCGGGTTTCTCGGGATGGGCTGTCGAAGACTCCTACCGTTTCCGCGGCGACTATGACCGTGCTTTCCAGTTCTCCGACCACTGCGACTTCGAAGACCTGGTCTCGGTTGTTGAACAGGTAGATCCCGACCGTGTCTACACCCATCACGGTTTCGACGAGGCGTTCGCATCCTATCTTTCCCGGGAGAAAGGGTTCAGCGCCCGGGCCCTGAAACAGGGACAGTCATCGCTATCCGAGTTCCAGAGATAGTTTTTTAGTCTTCAGGGGATACCAAGCAACCATGGAGGATCTGGAAGGGAAGAAGTGCACCCCGTGCAGGGAGGGCGCAGAACCACTGGAAGGCGATGAGATCCGGATCTACATGGAGAACATCGATAGCGAATGGGAGGTGGTTGACGACCACCACATACAGCGTACCTTCGACTTCGACGATTTCCAGCAGGCGCTTGACTTCGTGAACCGTGTCGGTGAAATCGCGGAGGAAGAGGGACACCACCCCAACATAGAGTTCACCTGGGGTCGCGCTACTGTGAAGTTCTACACCCACAAGATAGACGGCCTCCACGAGAACGACTTCATCATGGCCTCAAAAGTGGACGGGGTATACCAGGACTATACATCTGATCAGTAAGGGGAGATTCATCCCCTGAAGAAAAGGCCGTCGAGCCTGGCTTCCACGAACTTGTCGTTCTTAGAGTGGAAGAGAGGTCTCGCGTCCTCGACCGCCATGCGTCCTGTGGAGGTCAGCTGGGAGCCGAACTCCTTTCTGGCGGCGTTTATCACGTCGACCCGGCCCTGGAGCTCGTGGCATATCTTCCTGTTCTGGTCCTTGCCGTGGTTGTCGAAATCGGTCAGGACCGCGACACGTTCGCTTCCTCTTTCAACGTCCTCGACAAGGCTTTCAAGCGATCTCTCGGCCGAAAGGAACACCTTGCCAGTAAAGCCGAGCCGGACGAGAACCTGTTTGTCCATGAAGCCCTCAACTATCGCGGCGTCGACATCCCTGTCGAGTTTTTCCACGACCGCTTCTAGCTGCTTCCTCTCACGGAACTTCTCCGTGTCCATGATTTGAATATATCGATTCACTATTAATAAACAATGGACTCGAACGACGCCATGGTAGACTACCTGCGCGCGAACGGACGGATAGAGACCGACCGCGTGGAAGAGGCGTTCAGGAACGTCGAAAGAGCGGACTATGTACCGGAGAATTACAGGGACCAGGCCTACCAGGACCACGCCGTGCCTATAGGCGACGGTGCGACTATCTCCGCACCTCACATGGTGGCGATAAACACCGAGCTACTGGAGGTTGAGGAAGAAAGCAGGGTGCTGGAGATAGGTTCCGGCTCCGGTTACCAGCTCGCAGTGCTTTCCGAACTCGCCCGGGAAGTTACTGGAGTGGAGATAAAGGAGGAGCTTGTCAAGCGGTCCAGGCAGGCACTTGAAGGGCGAGAAAACGTCAGGGTCCTGCATGGGAGCGGTCTCGACGCCGTGGAGGGCGATTTCGACCGGATACTCTACTCCTGCGCCATCGACTCCCTGGAGCGTGCGAAGGACCGGCTGGAAGAAGGTGGAATAATAGTCGCGCCGGTTTCAAGGGGCAGGATACAGAGACTCAAGCGTTTCAGGGATGGTAAAACAGAGGACCACGGCGCGGTCCGGTTCGTGGATTTCATCGACGGTCAGTAGACGCTGTTGGCCTTCTTGGCCAGGCAGGGGTTAACCGCTTTCTGGTAGAGACTTCTCACCGAGTCACGGTATGAGTCGAGCGGTTCGACGACCTCTCCGTACCTTATCCTGCAGTCCTCCTCGACTCTGATGCTCTGCCTGAACACGTCCGTGGCTATGCTGCCGAAGTCCTTCCTGGAGTTCATGGCGTTCTCCCTGAAGCGTGACGCGGCCTCCACCGGCATCGAGACCTCGATAGCGTGCTCGATATCGTCTTCGCTGCTTACCTTCAGCCGGAAGCCCAGCCCGGCCGTGTCCCTCACCTCGACGAACCCATCTCCGTACTCTCTCTCGCTCGGTATGCGCGGAGTGTAGAGTTCCGCTACCTCGTCGGGCGAGACTATCCCCGCAGTCCTCTTCACTTCTTCCTCTATCTCACCGGTGCTGTAGATATGGTCGCCCTCACGGCTGTCAATAGTGTTTATCGCGGCGTAGTAGACCGATTTATCGACCCGCTGAAGTTCTTCCCTTATATCTTCTATCTTCTGCTCAACCTGGTCAAGCGCCTCCCGTGTGTACGGTATGTCGATGAGGAAGACCGTGTCACGGGGTTCATGTATCAGAACCGCGTCAACAGGTATATCGAGCCCGTATGATTCGAAAGGGGGTTCGAGTAGTTCCAGGCCGACGTACCTTGTCTCCAGCTCCCTCAGCTCCTCCATCGCGTCCTCTATCGCCCTCTCGAACGGCTTGATGCTCTGGAAAAGCATACGGGCCTGCCCCTGGGAGAGCTGTCTCCTCTCCATCATCTTCGCTACGTCGCTGACCACCTTCGAGGTGTCGGTGTAGACTAGCTCGCGCTGGAGGAATGCATGGAGCGCAGGAAAGCCGATCGCCTCGTGTTCCCCAGGGCAGCTGGCTTCCGAGTTCGTGATGAAGATTCCCCTTATCTCGTGTTCAGAGAGCTCTTTAGCGTCAAGACCTACATCCACGGGATTGGCGCGCACCATCTCAAGGTACTTCTCCATCCTCTCAACGTCGCCGTCATCCACCGACTCCTTGTTCTTGGCGTCCAGCACCCATATCTCCTTCTTGTCGTCACGTGAAACCCGCGCGAAGCAGTCGGGCCGGGACTCGCCGAGGTTGCCGACGCGTTCGAAGAAGTCGAAGTAGCCCTGGTACTGCTTTATGATGTCGAGCACGTCGCCCTGGAACACCTTCCAGTCAGTCACTCTACCACCTCGTAGTCGTCTATCCTTCCGTCACCGTCCATGTCCCGTCCTCTAACCAGTCTATAGAAGTCGCCGCCTTTATAATCAGAGACTATACTTTCGAGGTCCCTGAAGGCAAGCACCGCGGCCCTTGTCCCCACGCCGCGGATACCGGCCACAAGAAATACCGTGTTTCCCTGGTGTGTCTCAGTCCTCGCCACCAGTCCTACTGCCTCCTCGCGGTAGGTATCCTCTGGTGTCTCTATCTCCCTGTAGGGGAACTCCTCGCCTGAGAAGTAGGCGGGGAACTCCCGGTTGAACTTCTTCGTAACAGTATTAGTGAGGACGCCGCCCAGAAGCAGCATGTCACGGTCGAAAGCCTCGTCCCTGAAGATATCAGTATCAAGCACCGTGATGTTGTCGCCTGGCCTCGCATAGTTGCCCAGCTTCGCGCATATCTCGCCCGCGAGATGACCGTCTCTTGCCCTGACCTGGTCAGGGCCGTGCTGGTCAGGGGAACCGACCACCACCACGCCCTGGATCTCGTCACCTTCCACGAGAGGTTCAAGGAACTCCCGGGACTTTCCATCGAACTCCGGGAGGAAGACCTTTTCACCTGCGGTGCCCAGGTCGAGCGTGTATGCCTGGGACGACGGCCGGTAGAAAGTGGCCTGTCCTCCCGATACCTTCTCCTGGTGATGGCGCTCTATCAGGCCCGCTTCCTCCAGTTTCCTGAAGTGGTAGTATGCCCTCTGTTTCCCGGTATCAAGCTGCTGGGCTATCCTTGAAGGGTAGGAGGGTTCCCTGGCAAGACTCTGCATTATCCCCATCCTGACCTCGTCCTGGAGGGCGGCGAGCTTTTCACCGTCCAGCCGCTCTGATTCCAGCCTTTCCGCGGTGTCGCCTTTCCTCCTGAAGACCTCTACCATTGTAACAACAATATAACCGGTATAATAAATCTTTTACTGCTTTCGGTCCGGCGGACGAAAAACGCGGCTGATAGAGAGAAAGGCGCGTAGAGGGTTAAAAACGGAGTCGAACTGGCTTTTTTATAATAGCCGCAGCCTATCTAAGGATTGTAGAGATGTGCGGAATAGTAGGTTACACCGGTGACGGTGAGGCGGTCAAGAAAGTTTTTAACGGGCTCAAGAAGCTGGAGTACCGTGGCTACGATTCCGCAGGTATCGCGGCTGTCTCCAACCCTTCGCTCAAGATAGAGAAGGGCGCAGGGACCATCGACGAGGTAGTGGAGGAAGAGTTCGAGGGAGATACATGCATAGGCCACACCCGCTGGGCCACTCATGGGGAGGTCAACGACACCAATGCCCACCCCCACACAGATTCCACCGGGAAGGTGGCGGTGGTCCACAACGGGATAATAAACAACCACGAAGAGCTGAAGCAGAGGCTCGGCGAGCACAGGTTCCGCTCGGATACCGATACAGAGGTTATACCCCACCTGATAGAGGACGAGCTCACGAGGACCGGATCGGTTGTCGAGGCTTGCAGGGCCGCGATGGAGGTTATAGAGGGTTCCTACGCCGTTGTAGCGGCCTTTGAGTCGGGAGAGATAGTCGGCTTCAAGAAGGACTCTCCCCTTGTCATCGGCATAGGAGACGTCGAGCACTTCTTCGCGTCTGACGTGACACCTCTCCTCGAACACACGGATAGAGCTGTCTTCATGGAGGACGGCGACTTGGCCGCGGTGAAGGGCGGCGAACTGAAGATATACAGCGATGGAGAGGAAATCGAGCGGGAGATCAAAGAGATAGACTGGGACCCCGAGCAGGCCTCGAAGGAAGGACACGATCACTTCATGGAGAAAGAGATAAAGGAACAGTCCAGTACTGTGAAAAGGGCGGTCTTCCAGGACCGTTCCGACCTTGAGAAGGCGGTGGAGATGATGGAGGCCGCTGAAAAGATATACATCACAGGCTGCGGAACCGCGAGCTATGCCGCCTCACTGGGGGCGAGATACCTCCGCGAGGCAGGTTTCAACGTCGAGACAGAGCAGGCACACGAGCTGGAATACAGGAAAGATGAGATCGGGGAGAACGACCTCGTGATAGCGGTGAGCCAGAGCGGCGAGACCGCCGACCTTCTATCGGTCCTGAAGGACCTGAACGCGAGCGAGCTCGCGGTAGTCAACGTCGTTGGATCCACCCTTGCAAGGACCGCGGACCACAGGATTTTCGTGAACGCGGGCCCGGAGATAGGTGTGGCCTCGACAAAGGCGTTCACGGGACAGCTCGCGGTACTAAAGCTGCTGAAGTACGCCGCGGAAGATGATATACCGGGAGGAAGGAAGTCGCTGCTGGAGACCGCCGAGAAGATAGATGAAGTCCTGGAACAGAACCAGGAAGTCATAGAGGAGATAAGCCGCTACTTCGAGGGGAAGGATGACGTCTACTTTATCGGCCGGAACCGGGGATACGACGTGGCGAGGGAGGCCGCGCTGAAGCTGAAAGAACTCTCCTACATCCATGCCGAG
>CAZAII010000001.1:26007-28064 GCA_964485165.1 uncultured archaeon
GGCATTTCCCGGCGGGGAGTTCAAGCACGGCACCCTCGCACTCGTCGAAGAAGGAGTCCCAGTCGTGACGTTCCTCAAGCACCCTGGCCACGACGACATACTTTCAAACGCTATCGAGGCCAGGAGCAGGGGCGCCGATCTGATAGGTGTCGGGACGGAGAAGGTCGACGGCTTCAGGTTCTTCATAGAGATCCCGGAGGACAGGAACGAAGAGCTTCTCGAGACCGTTCCGTTCCAGATGGTAGCCTACCTGACCTCGGTGGAGAGAGGCAACAACCCGGACAAGCCCAGGAACCTGGCGAAAAGCGTGACAGTAAAGTAGGAAACGCTTTTTTAGCTACGTCCTCAATCTTTTCGCAGTAGATATGAACAGGATACTCGCGATCCTGAACTCGGCGATGATAGGTGACGTTCCCTCCCTTGATATAAGGTACGAGGAGATAGAGGGAGCTGCGGAGAGACTGAACTCTGCGAACGAAGACCTGAGGACGAGTGTAAAGACTCTTATGGGAGAGCAAAGGGTTAACCTGGAAGTCGGGCAGATCAGCCTGAAGGTCGAGATGAAGGGGATAGGAATCAGGAGCATGGAGGAGGGAAGTTTCCCGGAGCCGACGGTAGAGGCTTCGACGAACAGGCAGACACTGAAGGCCGTCCTGACGGCCGAGGATACCTATAAAGAACTCAAGAAAAGGCTGAAGTCCGGCGATATAGAGTACAAGGGCAGGGGCCTGGGCAACCAGCTGAGGTTCCTCCTCCTGAAACCGCTGCTGATGTTCTGACTCTACTCGATAGGGACTGTTTCGACGCCGGTCTCCTCTTCCACTTCGCGCCTGAACTTCTCGATGTCTGCGCTCGTCCCGTCGACGATTCCGTAGTGTATCGGCACGACTTTTCCAGGCCGCACCTTCTTGACCGCCTCGACCGCTTCTTCCCGGTCCATGGTGTACTTGCCGCCGACAGGAAGGAATGCGACATCGATGTCGTCCGATAACGAGTCCATCTCGGGGATCGGATCGGTGTCGGAGGCGTGGTAGAACTTGACGCCGTCAAGCTTGAAGATTACGCCGGTGCAGAAACCTTTCGGGTGGAAAGGCTCGCCGGACTCCCGGAACTTGTCGACGTTGTAGGCGTGCACGCCCATGAAACGGTGACCATGTGCCTTCACGCTCCTCCCGGGTTCTATGACCTTTGTCTCGATATCCTCGGGCGCTTCATCCTCCGATTCGGAGGTCAGGATAAGGACCGTGTCCCTCTTCTTCAGCTGCTGTATCGCCTTCACATCGAAGTGGTCGAAATGGTCGTGAGTGGATACTACCACGTCCGCGTCTCTCTGGTAGTCTTCCATCACGTCGTCCCAGGAATCGACATAGACCGTGAAACCGTCGGAGTCGACCAGTTTGAGACTTGCATGCCCGTAGAACTCGACTTTTACGGTGTCAAAATCTGCTGATGCCATCTCCCTGTTCCCTGGATAGAGGTCAAACGTCTTCAAGCTTTCGCCCCCTGTCAAGGATCTCGCACCTGATGTTCCTGTCCTCGAGCTCTGAAACGAAGCCTTTCAGGTTGATCTCGTCATCGAAGAAGGGTCCGCCGTAGTGGTACGGGACCACGATCTCCGGCTTCACCCTTACCGCCATCTTCACCGCGTCCTCGATGTCCATGGTGAAGACTCCCTCGACCGGCAGGAACGCGATATCCACCCTTCCCTCGATATCACGGGCCTCATCTATCAGCCCTGTATCTCCCGCGACGTAGATAGATGTGCCGTCCATCACGAACCTGTAACCCACGCCCTCGCCCTCTTCGTGGTGTTCATTGTACATCGCCACTGCTTCTATCTCGACGCCGTAGATGTCGATCACCTCTCCCTCCTCAACGTACTCGACATCAAGGCAGGGAATCTCTTCGTCTTCCATGGAGGAGGGTGCGACCACACAGGTCCTTTCGCCGCAGATTTCCTCAAGCTTCGCGGAATCGAAGTGCCCCGAATCAGCGTGCGTCAGGAGCACGATACCCACCCCGAATCCGAGCCAGTAACTGCCCGTGAGGACCGTCGT
>CAZAII010000002.1:0-27582 GCA_964485165.1 uncultured archaeon
CTGAAGAAGCAGGCGCCCTCAACGAGCATACCACTGGAATCGTGCTTGAGGTTGGCTATCAGGGAACGGAGAAGGCGGCTGACCGGGCCTACGAAGCGCTCCTCAACTTCCTTGCCGCCGAGGGAATTATAGACCTCGACTACGAAGTCTCGAATCCGCAGGTCCTCCAATACTACGAGACTGTTGAAGGCGCGGGATACGAATTTGTCGCGGAGAACTTCGAAAAGGTGGAGAAAGGCGAGGTCTTCGCCCGGCGTGAAGGTGAAGAGCTCGTCGCGGAAGAGGAGTTCTATCCGGTACTGATGTCGACCCACGGATATGAAGAGATAGTAGGTTACAGGGCGAGGAGGCTGGAGGGTGATGAGCTGGAGGAACTCCTCTCGGGTCGTTGATTATTTATAGGCTTTCCCGCAAGTTCTTGCCATGGCAATCAAAGGTGGACGTTTTTGGGTCGCCGATAGACCGCACTTCTAGACCAGTTCCACTGCTGCCGAGAGGTTTCGATTTTATAGTTTCAAGCTACTTTGGCATATCCTCTGTAAAAAGAGCGGCATGGCGAAGCTAATTACGCTTCTTATAAGTTTTGAGTATTTTTCCAGCTGTTTTTGTTTTTTCTAGTCGCTATTCTATACTTTTAGTCTCTTTAGAGGGTGTCTAACTATTTAAAGCTTTTCTTACAACCAAATATTCACGTGATTTAGATGACTTCAGAAGCACTTGACGACGATACTGTCCGCTCCAATAGGGGTGGACGTTTTTGGAACCTACGACGCAAAAATCCTTGAAGATGAATTCTTCCCTGCTGCCAGCAGGAACGCTGAGTTAAGGCTTTCTATATCTTCACATCCAGATTTCGATAGGCGAACTGCCCGAGTTGCCGATGTCGAGATCGACACGGCCCAGCATGTGGTTGACAGTGTAGATTTTGACAGCAGGTACGTGGAAGGGATGCTGGATGGATTGGGGGCCGGAGAAATCTATCTGGAACTTGAGGACGCAGAAAAGGCTCTTCACTCTTCCTACAGAGAGGCTGTCGGTGATCCACCGGGATATCCGGCGGACCTGGGATTTGTCGAGGAGGCAGAAACTGCTCTGGAAGAATACGGTCTCGACTTCCAAATCTAAATAAGGTTCCAGGGAAGTGATTAATTATGCCTGAGATAGATCCCTGGGGCGACGTCGAGATAGGTGACTACCGCGAGAAGATGCAGGACTTCGGCATCTCACCGATCGAGGAGATAGCGGACCGGATGCCGGACCACCGTTACATAACACGCGGCATAATATTCGGCCACCGCGGCATGGAGGAGTTCCTCGACGCTCATCATTCGGGAGATGATGTTGCGGTGATAACCGGGATAATGCCCTCCGGCCTCTTCCACTTCGGCCACAAGATAGTCGTCGACCAGGTCATAATGCTCCAGGAGATGGGAGCAGATGTCACCCTCACGGCAGCGGATATTGAGGCATACAACACCCGGGAGATGCCGCTGGAAAAGTCCCGGGAACTGGTTATAGAGGAATACCTGAGGAACTATGTCGCGCTCGGGCTGGACCTGGAAAACACCGATTTCTACTTCCAGAGCGAGGCAGGTAACGACCACCACGCCAGGGCTAAGATGTTCGCCCGCTACCTCACACAGAACGAGGTCGAATCCACGTACGGGAATGCAGAGCCCGGGAAGATAGCCTCTGCGCTGACACAGTACGCGGACATACTCAGGCCTCAGTTCCCCGAGAACGGTGGCGAGAGGCCGACCGTCGTTCCTGTTGGCGTCGATCAGGATCCCCACATCCGGCTGACCCGGGATGTCGCCTCCCGCTACAGGGACCAAGAGTTCTACAAGCCCGCCGGACTGTACAACAAGTTCATGAGAGGGCTACAGGGTGGCAAGATGTCTTCGAGCAATCCCAAGAGCTACATAGCGCTGACAGACAGCGTTGAGGACGCGAAGAAGAAGATAGACCAGGCCAAGACCGGTGGCCGCGACACCCTGGAGGAACAGAGGGAGAAAGGAGCGAAGGTGGAAGAAGACATGGTTTTCGAACTGCTCGCTTTCCACCTAGTAAAGGATGATTCAGAGCTTGAGAGGATAAGAGAGGAATACGCAAGTGGCGAGATGTTATCCGGGGAGATCAAACAGATTGCTAAGGACCGCATAGAGGAGTTCCTGGTCGAGCACCAGAGGAAGCGTGAGGAAGCCGAGGAAGAGATAGAGCAGTACGTCGACGAGCATGAAACTGTTTAAATTCGGATGACAAAGATTCGATATGCTCCCGGAGCTCATACTCAGAGAGGAGGAGAAGAGCAAGAAGTTCCTTCTCGTGCTCCTAGGGCTGGCGTCAGCTTTCGTGGGCTTCGCGATCGCCCGTGTCCTCTTCCCTTCCGAGACGGATCTGCTGGCGGTCATATTTGCCGCGATTCCATTGATCTATCCGCTCACCAGTTTCTTCCTGGAGCGTGAGGAGGAGGGTGCTCCACACATCCCGGAGGTGGAGATGTACGGGGCTCTGTTCCTGGGCGAAGTTATAGCCTTCTTCCTGCTGGGATTCCTCAACCCTGAGCATTTCGGGCTCCAGCTTGAGGTGGTCGGGGCCGCGGGTTACGCCACGAATACTGTGTCTCTCCCTGCGATACTCGTGAACAACATACTGGTCTTCGCCGGTATACTTGGAGCCGCAATGGTAGTGGGTTCGGCAGGAGCCTTCGTACTGACCTGGAACGCCTCGGTGCTCGGCGTCTTCCTCTCTGCGGTCTTCCAGGACTCACCGGTGAAGGTGATAGGGTACCTGCCCCATGCGACGCTTGAGATGACAGGCTTCATCGTCGCGGGCATCTCCGGCAGCATGATATCGGCCGCGGTCTACAGGGAGCACTTCGACAGGGAGACCTGGGAAGGCCTGGGCAAGCTGGTGGCAAGCGGAGCGCTTATGATCCTGCTCGGAGCGCTGCTTGAAACCGCCTAACAATATTAAAGGTTCATTCACCCACAGCTTCGATATGAAACTTTCGAAACAGGCTCTACAGGTTCTGGAAGAACTCAAGTCGGGCAGTCCGAAAACGGTAGACGAGTTCGAGGCGGAGGGCTTCGACCAGAGCATGGTTCACCGAGCTGCCCTCGAACTCCAGGAGAACGGCCTCGCGACTGTCGATGAAGAGGAGGAGGTCGTGCAGTCGGTGACCTCGAAGGGACAGGAAGTCCTGGATAGAGGCTCGCCCGAGTACCGGCTTGTACAGGAGTTGGAATCGGGCTCGGCCTCGATTGCAGGTCTCGAGATGGAGGACCAGGACGTGGCGATAGGGAAGGCCAGGGAGAAGGGATGGATAGATATCGAAGACGGAGAACTCTACCTGACCGGCGCCGGTAGAGAGGCCCTCGAAGTCGACTCCCTGCGTCAGAGGCTGGGGTCGGGGGACTTCGATGACGAGATGGAGGAGAGAGGACTGGTAAGCACAGAGACGCGCCCCGTCCAGGTCCTCCACATAACCGAGCAAGGCGCGGAAACAGGCTTGGAGGAAGTCGAGGAAGACTTCAACGTCGAGGCACGTGTCAAGACACCGAGGTACGGCAAGAAACACTTCTACCGCAACATAATAGACTACGCGAGGGAGACATGGATGGAGCTTGGCTTCGCGGAGATGAGCGGCGATTTCGTGGTTCCTGGATTCCTGAACTTCGACGCGCTATACACCCCGCAGGACCACCCGGCGAGAGAGATGCACGACACATTCTTCATGGAAGAGCCGGAGTACTCGGATCTCTCCGGCTACGGCCAGAAGGTCGAGAACGTCAAGGAGACCCACGAAGACGGCTGGGAGACAGGTAGCAAGGGCTGGGGCTACGACTGGTCGGAGGAAGAGGCCGCGAGAAACGTTCTGAGAACACATACCACCGCGGTCTCTGTCAGGAGGCTACACGAGATAGATATCGACGAGGAGGAACTACCAAAGAAGCTCTTCATAGTCGGCAGGAACTTCCGGAACGAGACTGTTGACCGTTTCCACCTTGCCGAGTTCCTCCAGACGGATGGCATCGTCGTAGGTGAGGAGCTCAACTTCGCGAATCTGAAGGGATACCTGGTCGAGTTCTTCGGGAAGATGGGATACGACGAGATAAGGTTGGTGCCGTCCCACTATCCCTACACTGAGATGAGCGTCGAGGTCCAGGTATGGGACGGCGACGAGGAAGAATGGATTGGTCTAGGGGGAGCGGGCATGTTCCGGCCAGAAGTCGTGAAGCCGATGCTGGGCTTCGAGGCGCCTGTTCTGGCGTGGGGCCTGGGTATACCGAGAATCGCGATGAAGGCCGCGGAGCTGGAAGATATCAGGGAACTATACAGGAACGATATCGAGATACTGGAACAGACACCTGTGTGGAGGCCCGGTAAGTGATGGCGCACATAAAGGTCGACAAGAGAGAGTTCGAGGAACTGCTCGGAGAAGAGGTGTCGGAAGAACAGCTCGAGGAGAGGGCATCCTTCCTCGGGGCCCACTGGAACCATGTGGAGGGCCCGAAGTGGGATGTCGAGGTCTACCCGAACCGGCCAGACCTCCTCAGCGTCGAGGGCCTGGCGCGTGCCTACCGCGGCTTCTTTGACATAGTTGAAGGGCCTGTAGAGTACAGCGTGAAACAGGGGAACGTCAAAGTCGAGGTGGAAAGCTCGGTTGAGGACGTCCGTCCCTACATAGGGGGCGCGGTCGTCCGCGACCTTGAGCTGACGGAGAAAATGATAAACGGTCTCATACAGCTCCAGGAGAAGCTCCACCAGACAGTGGGTAGAAGAAGGGACAAGATAGCCATCGGATTACACGACATGGGAGAGGTCTCACCGCCGTACACCTACAAGGCGGTGGAGCCCAGTGATGTGAAGTTCACGCCACTGGACTATGATTCCGCGATGACCCTTGAAGAGATTCTTCAGGACCATAAGAAGGGAAAGAAGTACAGCTGGATACTAGATGAGGATGACGAGTACCCGGTCATCATCGACTCGGATGGAAAGGTGCTGAGCTTCCCGCCGATAATAAACAACCAGCTAACAGAGGTTGGAGAAGAGACGACAGACCTGTTCATAGATGTTACCGGTAAGGACAGGGAGACCGTTCTGAAGGTGCTGAACATACTGGTCACTGCGCTCGCAGAGCGCGGGGGAGAGGTCGAGAGCGTCGATGTTGACGGCGACAGGCTTCCTGACCTGGAGCCCGAGGAGTTCGAGCTCGACCCGGATTACTTCCGGTCCGTCTCGGGACTCGGCTTAGAAGACGGCGAGATAGTCGACAGGCTGGAAAGGATGAAGTTCGGTGCGGAGGAGAACGGCAGTATTTCGGTCGAGATTCCCGCTTACAGGACCGATGTGATGCACCAGTACGACCTGATCGAGGATATAGTTATAGCGCACGGCTACGACAACATAGAGCCTGAAGTTCCGGATGTAGACACGACTGGAAGCGAGCACGAGATAGAGGATTTCTCAAGCGTGCTCAGGCAGGTGATGCTTGGAACCGGCGCGCTTGAAACTCATACTTATGTCCTGTCGAACCGGGAGAAGCTGTTCGGGAAGATGGAGGTCGGAGAACGAGATATAGCGGAGATGAGCAACGCTTTGACTAGGGAGTACACCGCGGTCAGGAACTGGCTGATGCCGAGCCTTGTGGAGGTGCTGGTCAGGAACCGGCACCGGTCGTATCCGCAGCGGTTCTTCGAGATAGGCCGCGTGACGGAGCTCGAAGACTCGTATGTCGGGGCTTCTGACTCCAGGAAGCTGGTCTACCTCGCGTCTGGTAGCGATGCCGATTTCACGCACTCCCGTGAAGTCCTCCAGTTCCTGGAGAGGGAACTCGGAGTTGAAATCGAAACTCGTGAGGGAGGCCCCGGATGTATGGAAGAAGATCGGAAAGCAGAGGTACTGGTGGAAGGCGAGAATGCGGGCTTCATCGGTGAGCTGAGTGGCGAAGTACTGGAGAACTGGGAACTCGATGCCGATGTCTCGGGATTCGAGCTGGATGTTGAGACCCTTTACAGGTACTACAGGTAGCCCCTGTTATCCCTATTCTTCCTTTTCAGTTCTTTGCTCCAGCTCGCTCTCGCTCGGCATTATGAGCCAGGCGATGAGGTAGATCAGGGGCGAGACGCCGCTGAAGATGAGGAGCACGGTTACAAGCCTGACAACCGTTGGGTCAAGGTCGTATACCTCTGCAATCCCGCCGCAGACGCCCCCGAGCATCCGGTCGGTTTCGGAGCGGTAAAGGCGTGTCATTACATCACCTCGTCCTGGTGCGCTACCCTGTAGTCGTGGATTTCGCTTTCGTCGAACCAGATCTCAAGTTCTTTCTCCGCCTCTTCCTTAGTCGCAGAAGCATGTATTATGTTCTTGTAGTTCTTGCCGGCCGAGTCGGCGTGCTCCATCGACATGTGGGCAAAACGGCCCCTTATCGTCGCGGGATGTGCCTCGAGGGCGTCTGTGTCGCCGACTATCTTCCTGAGGTTCTCGACTGCGTGGGCGCCCTCTACCGCTATCGCAACGATGGGTCCCTCCTTCATGTAATCGGCCAGGGATTCGTAGAACGGTTTGTCGACATGCTCCTCATAGTGTTTCTCCAGGAGCTGGTCTGTGGCCTGGACCATCTTGAGGCCGGATATCTTGAAGCCAGCGCGCTCGATAGTCGATATTATGTCCCCGGTTATACCTCTCTTGACTGCATCCGGCTTCAGCGCGACAAAGGTGGTTTCAACGTAGTCAGACATCTTCCCTCTTAACCCGGTTTTCTGGACGAAGATTTTTAAACCCACTAAGAACTTCAGCTCGAGGCGTTCATACGCCTGTAGAAAGTCTTCTCGCAAGGCAGGAGCTGGATGTTATCGTCTTCCCGCCACTCAGTGGCAGTCTTGCCCCGGTACTCGACCTCGGATGTCCAGTCATAGCCTTCCATCTCCGAGTTACAGGTGTTGTAGGCTCTCAGCATCAGTTCGGACTCTATCCTCCGGTAGTAGTTCGGTGTCCCCTCCTCGGGGAAGGTGAAGTTCGATGTCAGCTGGTCGTACTCGTGGGTCGTGTACGTCTGCCTCTGTATACCGAGACAGAAGCCTGCATCGATACCTGCACAGTAGGTCTCTACCTCCGTGTATCCGACATCCTTCGGGTTGTCGGGCGTGATGTAGTTGTTCGCACCGACAAGCGAGGCGCCGACCAAGACACTGATAAGTGCGACCGCGATACTCTTCCTGAAGTCCCTTGAAAGGTTGGAGGGCATTGCGTCGGCTATCTTTTCTACTGTCACATCAAGCCGGTATCCTCCTAGATTCATAAAAGCTCCGTCCGCCATCGTCTTTTTGAATCTTCACGCGGGAGCTTTAAACAGGATGCAGCTGGGAACTATAGAGGGTGAAGTCGACACATCCAGTTTCACTTTCAGGGCCACCGAGGAGGTCAAGAAGTTTGATTTCGTCTCGGTGAAGAGCGATGGCAACTGGGTGCTGGCTCAGGTGGAAGAGGTCACGAAGCACCCGGACGGGAAGACAGAGGCGAACGCGAACATAATAGGGTACCGTGATAAAGGCCTGACGAAGGCACCCCGCCGCGTCATCGAGCCGGATTCGATTGTCTACCGCGCCGACCAGGAGCTGATATCCGATACTCTGGGGCTGCGTGAGTCAGGGCTGGAGATAGGCAACCTCGAGACGAATCCGGATATCGACATCTACGTTAACGCCGAAGATTTCTACAAGCACTTCGCCGTGCTGGCACAGACCGGCGCGGGCAAGTCGTACCTCAGCGGCGTGCTCATCGAGGAACTGCTCGACCAGGACTTCCCTGTGCTTGTCATCGATCCTCACGGCGAGTATTCCTCGCTATCCAGTCCGAATCCCGAGGTCGAGAACGGCAGTGGGTTCGAGGTGAGCGAGTACTCTCCCAACACGGATATCAACAGCGACGCGCTTCCCATCTCCTTTTCCTCTCTTAACATGGGGAAGAAGGAGATACTCGACATCATCCCCGACTCGCTTACCAATTCCCAGATGGGTGTGCTCTACAACGCATTGAAGCGGCTGAGGGAGAAGGATGAGGACTACAGCCTGAACGACCTTATGGACGCGGTGTCCCAGGAGGATTCTACTGCGAAGTGGAACCTGTTGAACTCGCTGGAGCAGGTGGATGAGTCGGGACTTTTCAAGAAGGACCCCGTGGAGCTCCGCGACATCGTGAATCCTGGCGAGGTGTCTATCATCAACCTGAGAGCAGTCGAACCCGAGGTGGCCGAGATGACTGCATACATGCTGGTGAAGCGGCTTTTCGAGCTCAGGAAGCGTGACCGCGTCCCGCCATTCATAACAGTCATAGAGGAGGCCCATAACTTCGTCCCCGAGAAGGGATTCGAGCAGGCGCTGACTAACAAGATACTGAGGAAGATAGCGTCCGAGGGAAGGAAGTTCGGGCTGGGCATCGGCGTGGTGTCGCAGCGTCCCGCCCGGATCGACAAGAACGTGCTGAGCCAGTGCAACACCCAGTTCATACTGAGGATTACCAACCCTAACGACCTGAAAGCCATCTCGAAGTCATTCGAGGGCGTCACATCCGAGGTCGAGTCGATGATAAAGTCTCTACCGCCGGGCGTCTGCTTCGTGCTGGGGAACGAGTACCCGGTGATGACGGACGTCAGGACGCGTTACTCGAAGCACGGCGGTGAGACGCAGACGAACGAGGGCTACGTGGAGAAGGAGAACGTGGAGATGCTAAGGCCCAGACGTGACTTGGAGTCGCTGGAGAGCGAGAGAGGTGAGAAGTTCTCGACCGCTTACTATCCGCTCTACCGGCTTGAAAACGATGAGAAGATAGTTCTCATGGATGGTGTTGAGGGCGAGGTGAAGGCGGAGAGGTCAAAACCTTCAGGCGAGGAGGCGGAGGTGCTTGACCTGCTCAAGGAGGGAAAGGGCCGTTCCGGGATAGTCGAAGAGCTGGAGATCGGCATCTCCCGATTGGATTCTGTTCTGGACTCCCTCCGTGGCAAGGATATGGTCGCGGAGGATTCGCTTGAGACCATTGGTTCGGTTATCGATGTCGAGATAGTGGAGGAGGAAGTTCCAGAGAACGACCTTATCGGTTTCGAGGTTGACGAGGAAACCGCAGGCCGATACCTGGAGAACTGCTCGATGAGGCGAGTTTACTACCCCTACTACTCCCACGAGGACACCGTCTATGACCCTATCCTACAGGAAGAGGTAGGTTAACGGCAGGCGTTCAGGGTTCTTAGAAGCATAGAGTTTAAAGGAGTTGCAGTCTCTGTTAGAAACTGAAGGGTCCGTGGTCTAGTTGGTTATGACGTCGCCCTTACAACTCCTGCAGTCGCACAGTGCGGCGGTCTCCAGGCCATAAAAGGGGTGGCTTTCGAGGCGGTCCAGCCGGATGTGCGGCCACAAGTATGAGAAAGGCGAAGATCCCCAGTTCGAATCTGGGCGGACCCATCACAGGTTTGATGTGTTGTTACCACAAAGTACTTAAGACTTGGTGAGTTAAAAGGTAATATCCTTTAAACCGGTGGGGATTAAATCTGGTTATGACCTCCTACAAGCAGGTCCTGATTGTGAGAGAAGACCTGGAGATGACGCAGGGAAAGATGATATCGCAGGCATGTCACGCCTGTCTTGGTTCGTACAGGAAGTCGGATCCGGAAGTACGTGAAGACTGGCTTGGACAGGGAGGTAAGAAGGTCGTGGTATCCGCGAAAGGTCAGGAATTTCCTTCCATAATGGACGATGCCCGGGCCCTGGAACTACCGGCCTATCTTGTAACCGACGCAGGCCGGACGGAACTGGAGCCGGGAACGGATACTGCGATTGGAGTCGGACCTGGAACCGAGGAAAAAATCGATAAAGTTACGGGAGAATTTCAGCTGGTGAGATAGATGGAAGAAGATGTGAATATGGTCGACGGGATAATAGACTGGAACTATTACTCCGACATACCGGGGATAGGCGGACAGATAAAGGTACAGGTTAACGATTTCGTGGTGACGGAGATAGCGTCCCACGACATCGATGAGGAGGGAGACCACCTGATAGTGAAGCTGAGGAAACAGAACATGACGACCATGGAGGCTGTGAATGTCCTTTCCAACATCCTCCACATCTCCAGGGACCGCGTCGGCTATGCGGGGAACAAGGACAAGAGGGCTGTCACCGAGCAGTACATCTCCATAGAGGGCGTCACGGAGGAGGACGTCAGGCAGATCTTCACCGATGAGTTTGACCTTGAGGTCGTCGGGAGGAACGGCCACATCGGACTTGGGAACCTCGACGCGAACAGATTCGAGATAGAGGTCAGGGACCTCAACCTTCCCATCGAGGACATGAGGAACCGCACCCTGAAGGTGGTGGATGAACTCGACGGCAAGTTTCCAAACTACTTCGGCAACCAGCGGTTCGGATCCACGAGACCTATCACACACCAGGTCGGCCGCCACATACTCAAGGGCAACTACGAGGAGGCGGTCTGGACCTACATCGCGAAGCCGTACGATGATGAGTACAGCAGTATAAGGAAAGTACGGGAAGAGCTCTGGGAGACTCGACAGGTGGAGGACGCCGCGGAGCGTTTCCCGAAGCAGAACAGGTACGAGAAAGCACTGCTCTACCACCTGACCAAGACCCCTGAGGACTACCAGGGGGCCATAAAGCGGCTTCCGGAGGGACTGCAGCGTCTCTTCATCCACGCCTACCAGTCATGGGTTTTTAACCGTGTGCTTTCCCAGCTGATAGAGGAGGGCTGGTTCAAGCCAGAGTACGAGATACCTCTCGTGGGATACAAGACCGAGCTGAAGGACAACAGGCCCGAGAACCTCATAGAGGATGTGCTGGAAGAGGAGGGTGTTAACCAGGAGGACTTCCGGCTTCAGGACTTCCCGGAGCTGAGATCCGAGGGCAGTTACCGCCGCGCGTTTGCGGACTTCAGGAACTTCGAGATTCTGGAAATAGGTGAGGACGACCTCAACATGACGAAGAACAAGATGAGGGTCAAGTTCGACCTGCCGAAGGGGTCCTACGCGACCGTTTTCCTCCGGGAGATAATGAAGAACTAGAAAGTAAATATAATTGTCGCAGGTTTTATTCTGGGTATGGAAAGGAAAACACTTCTCGTGCTCTCTGTTATTCTCTTGGCGGGTTTCACGCTGCGGATGTTCCCTGTCAACACGGGCCACCACTACTGGGATGAGACTGTCTACCTCCAGCAGGGAGAGATAATCGCGGGAGAGAGCCCGAACAATTACAACGAGTTCGACTTCCGCCCTCCGCTCTTCTCTTTCCTGATCGCACCCTCTTTCCTCCTGCCCGGCTCCCTCATCTTCGTCCACCTGACTGTTGCACTGCTTTCCACTCTGGGTGTACTCGCGACTTTCTGGCTTGGAAGGGAGATGTTTGACACTGCCACGGGGCTGCTCTCGTCTCTGGCCTATGCGAGCTCGCCTGTAGTCGCTCTGACCTCGCACGATGTTCTGGTGGATCCGGTGCTTCCACTATTCTGGATATCGGCGGCGTTCTTCAGCTACCGGTCGATAAAAGGAGGATGGAAGAATTACGTCCTTGCAGGGGTGTCTGTTGGGCTCGCTGTTCTCACCAAGTTCACCTCTTTCGTGCTTTTGCCCGCGGTACTGACAGTCTTCTTTCTGGACTCATGGAACTACAGAAGTCCCGTCGGAAACCTGCGGGATTTCGTCCACGAAAAACGCAGCTATGTCTTCCTTTCAGGCTTCCTCGGGGTTTTCCTGCCGTACCTTGGCTGGAGCTACCTTGCCTTCGGGAGCCCTCTCCACACCCTTGAAACCGCATGGATGCTCTCCGGAGCCGCGGACCCCTTCCTCCGCTACCTCATGAACGCCCACATGGTTTTGCTGGCGGTGTTTTTCCTCGGCCTGGGCGTGTCCCTGGTGCTGACCCGTAACTGGAAAAAGCCAGAGTACTACCTGTCCGGAGTATTCATACTTTCTCTTCTCGTTCCCCTCCAGTTCCTTATAGCCAACAGGGAGGTACGTTTCATCACCCCGGTTGTCCCTTTCCTCTCGATACTTTCCGCCGCAGGTCTCAGTGAACTGGGTGACAGGCTGGGCGACCACTTCCCGGTCTTCCTTGCCAGCCTGCTGTTCCTGTCACTGGTCCCTCTCGGCATGGAGGCAGCCATGTCGAATCCCACACCGCTCGTGAAGAACGACACCTCGCCTGTCCCCCACACGGCCGCGGCCTGGCTGAAGGCAAATACGGAGGATGCTGGAGTGGTCTACGCGGACGACGACTGGCCTATAGTTGCCTACCACCTGAAGCGAGATATGGTTGTTGTGCCGGAGGAATATGCCCTTGAAGGTTCTATGGCAGAGGTATTCGAGAGGCCAGGTTACCTCTATCATTCGAGGAAAGCTGCACGGGCAGGGGAAGTAGAGGAATTCATACAGCGTTCAGGTTCTTTTGAACTGGTGAAAACCTTTGGAGATAATGTCCAGATATACTACTACCGTGGATAGGATGGAAGTTTCGGTCGTGATACCTGTCTACAACGAGGAAGAGAATATAGCGCCCCTGTTGAGAGAGGTCGACTCTGTGCTAGAGGGGAGGAAATCAGAGATCATCGTCGTGGACGGGAACTCCTCTGACTCGACGGTTCAGGAGGCGAAGAGATCAGGGTTGGCGAATCTCAGGGTAATCGAGAAAGACTCACGTGAAGGTATCGGGAGGGCAATCAAGCAGGGTATGTCGGAGGCCGAGGGAGATGTGGTGATACAAATGGACGCTGACTTTTCCCACCCTCCAGAGGCACTCTCCCGTATGATCGAATGTATGGAGGACGGGGCTGACGTGGTGGTGGGTTCGAGGTACGTAGAAGGAGGGGAAAGGAAGGACCCGCTTCACCGCCGCATATTCCCTCTAGTGGGGAGTTACCTTTACCGTTTCGGAATGGGAAGCCCGGTCGCAGATGTCACAAGCGGCTTCAAGGCTTTCAGCCCTGAAGCAGCAGAGGTTATCACGGAAAGCGATTTGCCCTCTGGTTTCCACTTCCAGGCTGCCTCGCTGTTCCACCTGATAGAGGAGGGTTTCGAGGTCGAAGAAATCGCTATAGAGTTCAGATCCCGCCGCGCGGGAGAACCGAAGTACGACGCTGGCGACCTCATGAGCAATCTAGGTCTCTTCCTGGAGCTCATGCTGAAGAGACACCACAGGTTCTTCAAGTTCGGCTCCGTGGGTGCAGTCGGACTGGTGGTGAACATGTCCATACTTTTCTTCCTGACAGAGTACGTCGGTCTCTTCTATCTCGCATCCTCGGTATTCGCGGTCGAATCCGCCATAATATCCAACTTCGTGCTGAATGAGAACTGGACCTTTGTTGACCGCGGCAGAAGCGGTTTAAAGAATCTCCTTAAGCGTTTTTCGAAATTCAACCTTATCTCGCTCGCGGGTATGGCTATCAACCTCGTGGTGCTCGCCTTCATGACAGAGGTCGTCGGCCTCTACTACCTCGTGTCCAATCTGGTGGCTATAGCAGTCGTGTTCCTCTGGAACTATACCGCCAACATCAACTGGACCTGGACCGGATAGACTGTTTTTATGAGTTTGGATAAAGCAATGTATAGGGAGGAGCCATGAAACCTATCGACCTGGCCTACATAGCGGTATTCAGCCTGATGATCTTCTCGGCCATACTCTGGCTGTTGCTGTACTTTTCGAACCGCAGGGATATCGAGAACGATCCCGAGCCCTCCCGCTACCCGTCTGTCACCTTCCTGGTTCCAGCCTACAACGAGGAGGAGTACGTCGCAGAGACAATCCAGTCACTTCTGAACCAGGACTATCCTAGGGAAAAGCTCAAGGTGATCGCGATCAACGATGGCTCGGAGGATAGAACCATCGAAGAGATGAAGAAGTTCGAAGACAGTGACCGCGTCGAGATTATAGACAAGCAGAATACAGGTAAGGCCTCTTCAATCAATTACGCGCTCGAAAGAGTGGATACGGAACTGGTGGGCTGCATGGACGGCGACTCCTTCCCCGAGGAAGACATGGTGAAGAACATGGTAGGATACTTTGAGGAGCAGGAGGTAAAAGGTGTGACTCCGGCGTTGAAGGTGAAGGATCCTTCCAACTGGGTCCAGGAGGTGATATGGGCCGAGTACATCTACCAGATATTCCTCCGGAAACTGTTCGCCATATTTGACACGCAGTACGTGATGCCGGGTCCAGGGAGCATATACGAAACCGAATACCTGAAGGAACTCGGGGGGTGGGACGAGGAGACGCTGACCGAGGATATGGAGATAGCCTTCCGGATGTTCAAGGAGGGCGCAAAGATGGAGAACAGTACGAACGCCTACGTCGACACTATCTCTCCTCCAACGCTGAAAGGCTTGTTCAGGCAGCGGATACGCTGGTACAAGGGGTACATCAACAATTTCCTCAATTACCGAGAACTACTGTTCAACCGCCGTTACGGCAACCTTGGGATGTTCTTCCTTCCGTTCAATGTAGTCTGGACGGCGGTGGTGATGTTCATGGTCACACACCTGTTCCTGAAGACAGGCGCCCAGATAGTCCAGGCCATACAGACCTACATGCTGGTGGGATTTATGTCTCCCAGTTTCCACCTGTCGGTCCAGAGACTTTCAATGTTCCACTTTTTCTATCTGCTAATCACTATAGTCGGAGTTATAACCCTGGTGCTAAGTGTTAAAACTGCGGGAGAAGATTTGGAACCATGGAACAGGAAGACACACTACATACTATTTCTCTGGATCTACGCCATCCTTTTCGCCGGTTTCTGGGCAGCAGCGCTACTGGAGAAACTGAAGGGAGGTGCTAGGTGGTGAGCAGGAAGCTTGACTGGGAACTGATAACCGTTTCAGCACTCCTGACCCTGATGATAGTCGGAGGGGTGTTCTTCTTCGGGAGCATCCTCAGCGATTACAAGGTCGACCAGCTCAGGAACGATATAAGACAGGTAGAGGTGGAGCAGCGTTCCCAGGCACTCACGCTCCAGCTCTCCGACAGCGTGGAGAGAGGGAACTGCGGCTCGCTCAAGAGCTGGGTGGACAGCTCGGTGCCGGAGATCAGGGAACTGAGGAAGCAGGTCGCCGCATACGAGAACTCCCGGAAGCTGAACAACGACCAGTATCCCGTGCTCAAGCGGCGCTACACGAACCTTATGATACAGAACCTTGTAGAGGTCAGGCAGCTCGAGCAGAACTGTGACCAGAATATCGTTGATGTCATCTACTTCTACTCCCAGGAATGTGACTCGTGCGAGGACCAGGGCACCATACTTACGTACTACCGCCAGGAGTACAGTGACCGGATGGTGGTTTACCCGCTTGACAGCGACCTCGGGATGGATCACGTGGAGTTCCTTGAGCGGTTCTACAACGTCACGTCCTATCCCACCCTGGTTATAGACGGCGAGCCCTACGAGGGTTTCACCACAAAGCAAGAGCTGGGCGACCTGATCCAAAAAAGGCTGAACGTTACGTCCGTAAACAGTACAGTAGAGTCAGATGAAGAGTAGAGACTTCATCCTGCTGATGGCCGCAGCAGGGATAGTCCTGGGATTCGTGCTTGCAACCCTGTCTGAGCCACAGGAAGGGGAATGCAAGAAAATCGGCGACGAGATCAGGAAGAACCAGAGTTTCCCGGGAAGCGTTGCGTGCTACCCTCCGGGGGTGCTGGATGCGAATGTCACCCCTTTGAATGGTACGGAGCTGAAATGCGTCTGCCGCAGAAGCTACAGGGATAGCGTACAGTACTTCGTGATACGGGTGGCCTAGTGGCGGTAGCTCCTGGATATCGTCAGCAGGTTGCTCCTACCCTTCTTCTGCTTCACCAGTATGCCCTCATCCGTTAACTCGGATACAAGCCCGGAGACCTTGGCCTTGGAGTAGTCAAGTTCTTCCACAAGGTCTTTCTGCAGCATCTCTCCATCTTCCTCCACCAGTAGATCGACGACCTTCTGCTGGTCCTCCGAAAGCTCTTCAAACACGTCACTTATGTTCTCACGGTTCAACCGGATGAACAGCAGGTAAGCGCCAAGGACCAGGACAGCCGCTATCGCACCCGCCGCTATCATCCACTGCCTGTCCGGGGTCTGCGGCCCGGAGAATTCCTCGTATACGACGAAGAAGTCTAGTGTTTCCCCCAGCTCCGGCCTCTGCCCCCATTCAACGAATATCCTTCGGCCGTTACTGCTGATCTCCGCACCTCCCGGACTCACTACCGGGGTCGAAACGTTAGCCTGGTCAAGTATACCGGTCCCCTCTGGAAGCAGTACTCTCAGGGTGTAGTTCTTGGTAGGCCTGAATATCGACTGCGAATACCTGAAGATATTGCCCCGCTGCCTCTCCGTTACGAAATCGGAGCCGGTAAAGTTCATGAATATCATGAAGTTCCTGGTCTCGTTGGTATCACATTTTATCTCTGAACCTATCTGGAGCTGGTTCACCTCGCAGTTCACAGGTTCGCCCTCGGACCTTGCCTCAAAATCATTCACGGGATAGCTCGTAAGGTAGGTGAACTTGCTGGATGTCAGTTCCTCCACGTCGACCTCTACGTGGACCCGGGAAGTGGTGAGGTCAATCTTTATATCCTCACTCTGGATAGTAGTTGCAGCAGCCGATGAGATCAATAAAAGCCCGAAAACTGCTGCGATGAACTTTCTCATGTAACTTTTTCCGTTCTCCAATGTTAAATACGTTATTCGGAATCCTCAGACTCCGCCCTTGAGATGAGAACACCGCCCGTCCCGGTCTGGGCGTACTGGTGCATGGTGTCAGCGACTTTCTGTAGAGCCTCCTGACCTTCTCTCAGGCCGAGCTTGACCTCCTCGGGCTCCTCGAGCTGGATGTAGGTCGGGCCGTAGTTGATGATGAGCTCGATGGCCTTGGCAAAGCTGTCTATATCGAGACGGACCTCTGCGACCTGCGAGAAACCTTTCTCAAGGCCGGGATGAGGGTTCTCGAGTTCATCGATATCGTCTATCTCTGACTCGACTATCTCTACCCCGTTCTCGGTCCCTATAGTGTCGATGTGGTCCTTCAGAGCTCCCCTGAGCTTCTCTTCTGTGGGAGAGACCGCCTCGAACACCATCCACAGAATCATGTAGTAAGACTCGCCAGCCAACTTTAAAACCGGTTCCCCCCGTTATACTTCAACAGGGTGAGGAAGTGATGAGTTTCAGTTTCCAGGACTGGGGGAAGAAGTTCAGAGCCCGCTATATAACAGGCATCCTGGTCCTGCTAATCCTGGCGGTGATGGTCCGCGGGATACCTACCTTCGAGTCATCCGGCACCTGCACGAAATCGGTGGCTCTCTGCCACGGGATTCCCATGGGCGAAGGGTGCATTGGAACTGAGACATTTGATACGCGCCCGGTTGCCGAGAGCGAGTGCGGCCTAGTGGAGAACATAACCGCGAGATGCAACACCGCGGCCGACCGGATATGCGAGATCAACAACCGGTCGATAGGCCTGACCTGGTCCGAGAAAACCGAAGCCTTCGGCCTGAAGTGCAGCGACTGGAACAGAGCTTACAGTCTTGACCTCCGGTCCTGTTGACCTTCTTTTTAAATCAGCGCGGACTATTTTCGAACATATGGTTGAAATGGACCTGGACCTCGGAAGGCTGGAAGAGCGCTACACTGTGGACCGGAGGGAACTGGGGAAGATACTCGTGATCGCCTCCACTGCTTTACTCGTGCTGTCGCTCCACTCCGCACTCAGCTTCCAGTCAGCGCTGGGAGAGGTGGAGAAGGTCAACAGGGATTTCGACAAGGCCCAGGGTATAATCGAGAGCCCGGGGTTCAATGACAGCCTGGAGGCGCTCCAGAGCGCGAGAGGTGGAGGCGCCCAGATAACCAACCAGTTCGTCACCGCTTCCAACGCATTTCTCGAGGCCAGGGAGGCGCTGGAAAGATCGGAAAAGGCCGAGGATGAACTGGAGGGCACTTACAACCAGTACCGCTGGCTGGTGCTGATAGCGGTGCTTGGAGAAGTCGCAGGTATCGCGGTAATCTACATCTGAATTTACGGGCGAAAGAGTTTCTGCGTGTTCCTAGGAACCTTTCTAGGTTTGATTCACAGAAGGAATTATAAACGGGGAATCATCATTGTTTAGCATAAAGGGTTAGCATCGATGATAACCAACGGGGGAAGGGCTTGAACAACGGAACGAGAGAACGCATCCTCGAGTATCTCGCAAACCATCCTCGCGGTTCCACCATCAGCGACATATCTGATGAGCTGGATATCAGCAGGGCGACTGCAGCTAAATACCTCGAGATTCTGAAGGCGGAGGAAAAAATCGAGCAGAGAGCTGTAGGTAGAGCCAAGCTGCACTACCTGAAGCAGGAATCGCTGGAAAACTTCACCGAGGCGGAATAGATAGATGGAAGCGGGTCGAACCTTGAGAGCTAGAGCGACTGGTATCAGCACCGCTGTGATAGTTCTGATTATCTCCATATCGCTTGTTGGTTTTGCCCACGCAGTACTCTCTACCGCATCCCAGCCGGACTGGAACCAGGGCGCATTCAACGGTACGAGCGCTGACAGGGACGATAACTCGGGAGAACTCGGACTCGGCTACAGAAACGGGACAGCAGTCGACAGCCTGAAGGGCTACTGGCGTTTCGACCGCGCAGTATCTGGGAGTGGTGGTAGCGTCAACGACTATTCTGGCAATATAAACGACGGCACAACCAATAACGGTATCACAACAGGAGTCGGAGGAGTTTTCAGCACTTCATCATTTTCCTTCGACGGCACGGACGATCATGTTACCGTACCAGAGGATACATCGCTTGACATCACCTCAGGTGTCACGATGTCGGCCTGGGTGTATCCCGCTGGAACGATGGATAGCTACACGCGTATCGTGCAGAAGGGGCAGAACGACGCCTACGAGATATGGATAGATTCCGGAACCACTGTCCCGGTACTAAGGATAAATGGTCAGATAGATCTCAACAGAGGGGGGCTGGATTTGCCTCAGAATCAGTGGACGCATATAGTGGGGACCTATAACACATCCACCGATGAGGCGAGGATGTACTTCAACGGTACGCTGGTCGCCTCCACGGTTAAAGACGTTGGGAGCATAGGAACCAACGACAACGAGTTCAGGATAGGAACCCGTGCGCAGAAGGACACTTCGTGGAAAGGGAGGATAGACGAGGTCCGCGTGTACGATCGAGCCCTTTCCGGAGATGAAATCCGTCGGAGATATTTCTACGGCCGCACAGGTCTTTTCCAGGGTGACTACAACACCAGCCTGAACCTGGATGATGTCAAGCGACCGGTAAAGCTGGAGGTGAACTCGACAGGTACCAATTCCTCGGAGAACAGAACATGGTTCTATATCGACAGTTCAGAGGAGGGTTCCCAGACGGTGTCGATCGACCCGGGAGAAGTGAATAAAAACTATTCGCTCGATTTCTCGCAACCAGGCGGTAGTCTGGACCTGGAGATCAACTTGACGGCCTCCCAGCCCACGAAGACACCTGTTATAAACTCTTTCAGGGTATGGGCGGAAAGGTTCTATCCCCGCATAAAGATTCAGAGCCCTTTTAATACTACCGTTACTGACGCCACGCCTTGGCTGAATGTCACATCTCCCGATGACGTGGACACCTGGAAGTATTCAGTCGACGGCGGTTCGAATAACAGCTTTACACCTAACATTACGCTTCCATCGCTAGCCGATGGTTTTCATTCCCTGAGGGTCTGGGCCAACGAGACAGAGGGAGGCTGGAACTCGACCACACGCTACTTCACGGTTAATACCGTTCCACCACTCTGGAGAAATCAGGGTCAAGACAGCGACACTATCTCAGCGACAGCCTCGATTGAACTCAGGGCCCAGGGTTACGATTCTTTCAACCTGACCGAGTCTTATCTCGCGACCAACGAAACGGGCTCGTGGAAGAACAGGACGGGGTTCTACGGTTCCCCAAGGACACTGAACACGCAGAATACCTGGACTTGGTCCAACTTCACCTGGCAGAACAATTCAATTAAAGACGAAAGAATAGCGTGGAAGATATGGTACCGGGGCTCTGAAGGTGAGTACAACTCGACCGATGAAAAGAGCTTCTACGTCGAGGCAACCGACACTGTCAAACCAGTTATCAGGATTCAGAGTCCGCTTAACTCCACCATAAATGACGCTACACCCTGGCTGAACGTGACCGCGGACGAGGAGATAAGCATCTGGAGCTACAACCTAGATGCCCAAGGTAACCAGACCTTCGAGCCGAACATAACTATAGGACCGCTTACCGACGGTTTCCACAACGTCACGGTATGGGGCAACGACACCGCGGACAACTGGGCCTCTGATCGGGTCTACTTCTACGTTGACACCGTCAAACCGCGCTGGAGGAGCCTGAAAGACAACAGCTCTGGAAGCATCGTCCAGGGGAAGGTGGTGAACATAAGCGCACAGGCCAGGGATATAGATACAGGCATCTACAGGGCACTTCTTTCCACTAATGAATCCGGTTCCTGGAAGAACTACACTGCCGAATACGGATCACCGGACGTGTTCTCAAACACTACCGATTGGGAGATTGCGGATTTCACGTGGAAAACTGACAGCTTTTTCGGGAGACTCGGTTACAGGGTATGGTCCAGGGATGCAGCGGGTAACTGGAACAGAACTGATGCGGCAAGCTTTTCGGTCAGCGAGCAGATAGAGGTAAAGACCGCGCAGTTAAAAGAGATAGAAAAATGGAAAGGAGACTTCAATGCAACCAGCGTGACGCGAGAGGACAACTCCGGGGACTTGGGAATAGGTTACAGGAACGGTTCGGAGGGTGACAGCCTGATGGGTTTCTGGCGGCTGGACCGTGTTTCGGGCTCTGCAAAGGACTACTCTGGAAACGGTTTCGACGGTACCAACTACGGCTCGATAAGAGGAGCGAACGGAGTATTCAGCACCAGTTCCTACTCCTTCGGGGGTTCAAGCGATTACGTGGATGTTGCGGATACAGACAAGCTCGACCTGGTAGGGGGCTCCCTCACGGTCTCTGCCTGGATAAAGACTTCCAGTTCGGAAAGAGGTGGCATAGTCAGGAAGAACAACCTGAGCTCTTGGAATCCGGTTTACGAGCTGGAGGTAAACAATAACGGTAACGGAAAGATAAGATTCCTCATACAGGACAATTCGGGAGGTGTGGATTTCTTAAGCTCCCAGTCTGTGAACGATGGAAAATGGCATCTGGTGACGGGTACCTACGATGAATCCACTGAAGAGGCAAGGATCTACATCGACGGTAGTCTTGACAGTTCGACCACTGCTACCATAGCAGATGCTGACACTTCAGGAGCGCTCCAGATAGGCAGGATGGCCCAGGCAAGTACCTCGACTACAAACAGCGACACTGCTTACTTCGACGGCAAGATAGATGAGGTCCGGATTTACAACCGTTCTCTCTCCCAGGACCAGATCAATCAGCTCTACTTCTACGGCAAGGACTCTGTGTTCAACGGAGATTACAACCGGACAGTCGCCGTTCCTTCCTCAGGCAGGCTTACAAGAATGAATGTAGACTACGAGAACGCCGCAACCACCGGAAACAGGAGCTGGATAAGAATCGATACAACGAATGGTGAAACTCAAGAAGTCAGGCTTTCAGGTACAAAGGTGAAGAACTACACCCTCAACTTCACACAGGACGGCGGAAAGGCATTTGTCCATATCAACTTTACCGCATCCACTCCTAAGAAGACGCCGGTCATAAACAGCCTTGACCTGTTCTCTAGGTCTCTCAGCTACAGCTTCAACACCACCCTGAGAGACAGCACGGGCAGCGTTTATCCAGGCGCCACACTGAGGTTCAGGGACCAGTTCGGCAACATCGTCTCGTCGGCAGACACTACCACGGAGAACTACCTGGAGGACGGTCTCGCACGCGGCGTCAACTACACCCTTGAGAACGCGGCACCGATCTACTCTTCCTTCTTCAAGGCGGAAATCAGAGACCTGCGGCTGGACAGGAACAGGAAGATAGAGCCCCAGATAGTCGAGAACTACACCGGCTCGATACCCTCAGAGCTGGAGGATATAAAGACGGTCTACGCCTTCAACGACTCCTACCTTGACTACGGCCATGCGAAGCTCACCTTCCCCAAGCTTGGCATCGATACCAACTCGGTGGTACACTGTCTCGACTGGGATTACTCGACCGCTACATGCAACAACTGGGAGGTCAAGCCCGCGTCCTCTTACGGAGCTAAGCAGAACGACACCCACATCTGGTTCACAGTCGAGAACTTCGACGCCTTCGGAGTGGGAGAGGCGAAGACACTGCCGAACGTGACCAGTATCGCGATATACGATGTCACCGATCTGGCGCCCGCGGAAAAAGAGGTTGGAGGTAAACTGGTCCAGCAGGGACTGAACACGACTTTCGATCTCGGCCATCAGGCAGGGCGGCAGTACAGGTTCCAGTTCAGGGTGGAGAACGCAGGTGACGGTGACTGGTCGCTTCTTGGTGAGGATAAGCTCTACCATGACGGTCTGAACACCACCTGGGCTGTGCCGAAGATATGGTACAACATCTCCTGGGACTACGACGGCGGAACGTTCGCCAACGGAAAGGTTACCTGGAACACGAGCAAAGGCGGCGTTTTATCGCCCAACGGCACCAACAGCACCATGTACGCCAAGTACCTCGTCAACATCACTGAGAACAAGTCGAGGCTCTACAACCAGCGTTTCTACGTCAATGATACCTCGGAGAGCACCGGAAGCGAGGACTTCCACGTCCTCAACATAACCAAGTACGGATTCTTGGATGTTTCCCTGACAGAGCCCCCTTCCAGCCTGACCGTATGCAAGAACGAGGTCTTCACCGTCAACACCACCGTGAACTGCCGCGGAGGCAAGTGTGGGGATGTTAGCACCTCGGCCAGATACAACTCTTCCGGTACTGGAGCGGACACGCTGATACCGGAGAACTCAGGCACGCCCTTCCATGTCGACGGTGCTAACACGGGTCTATGCGGCACGCTGGGGCGCGGCGAGCAGTGCTTCACAAGCTGGGATGTCAACGCATCGGGAAGCCTCGGGCCGTACAGCATCGACTCCAACGCTTCCTCATCCCTCGACCGTTTCACAGGCAACGACTCCAGCGACGCTTCGGTGAACATCGAGACGGCGCTCTACTCCACCTTCTTTCCGGGAGAGGTAGACTTCGGGGTGCTAGACCCCGGCCAGCTGGATAACCCGGCACCCGGCAACACTAACCACAAGTACAACCTGAGCGTCGAGGGCTGCGTCAACAACGCGGATACCTGGATAAAGGGCAGCGAACTCGATACAGGAGGATACGGCAACTACAGCATACACGAGAACAATGTCAGCTATGCGCTCGAGAACGACATCTCTAACGAGACCTCGCTGACCACCAACTACACAGGTCTCAAAACCTCGGTACCTTCAGGGACGAATGTCACCACGTTCTACTGGATCGACATCCCCGAGGGCATAAAGGCGGCTGATTACACCGGCAAGCTCTACTTCAAGGTGAACACCACGGAATGAGACGACGCAGGAAACTGGAGCTGGGATTGATCGTCACAGGTGTAGCCGTCGCGGCGCTGCTCTACGTCAACCCTTCGCCCACTGGGCTTTTCCACGGCGAAGAAAAAGTTGAGCGGTCAGAGGTCGAGAAGGTCTTCAGCCGGATGCCCGCGGAAACCGGGGAATGGAGGAAGCTCTCGACTGGGGAGTCGGAACAGACCAGAGAATGGGTGAGGAAGCAGGAGGCTGACGGTGTCGAGATCTGGAGGGGTCTAGAGAACAACCTCACCCGGGTGCGTTACGTTAAACACGGCATAGGCATAGAGATAACCTCTGACTTCGTGGACTGGAACCGCTCGCCCGAGCTGCTTGTGAAGCAGAGGTTCGCGGACATACAGGACCTGACATGGGTCGAGACCAACGGCTTCACCAACAGCTCGAACTATACCGCGCGCGTCATACTCCCAGAGACCTACCCGCGGGTCTACAAGTGCGGGGGCAGCCCATCCAATCCGAACTGCTTCGAGATAGAGAGGAAGAGCGACGCGACCGAGAAGCCATACTACGAGATCAGCGGCGGCAGGACGGTGGTCACCGTCGACCACTTCTCCGGTGTCGCGGGAGGATCTTGGTTCAACACCTCGATGGAGTACCGCCACAACATAACTAATACCAACTCGACCACGGGACTTCTGGGTCCGCTGAACGGCACCAGCCCGATAGATGAGGGTTACGACCCGATGGACCACTGGGTCTACGGGACGTGGAGAGGCAGCAACGGCGAGTTTCTGGACGTCTACCACGAGGATGCCGCAGGTGGGGGCTGGAACGTGACGCAGGTCGCGAACTCGACCACCGAGTACTGCGTCTTCCAGACTCTGCCCCGGAACCATACCAGCTGCAACGTGAAGCCGGACGGCCTGGAGAACTACTGGGCGCTGGACGAATCCGGCAACGCGGCCTGGGACCACTTAGGCAAGCAACACGGCGTAGTGCTTGGAGGAGGCGTCACACAGGATGCGGACGCCAGCTTTGCGAGAGGCTATAGCTTCGACGGCACTGACGACTACGTCGCCCTGAACAAGAGCTTCAACCAGTCAGGAGCCATCGACGAGTTTACCGCAACGGCGTGGATAAATGTCCCGAGCGGAGGCGGCGACTGGTCGATACTCGACTTCGACCGCAGCGAGTACTTCACCTTTGCGACACGGGGCGGCACGACAGGAAGTTCGGGCGCGGTCGACTTCGCAACGACAGCAAGTTCAGGAAGTACAGATGACATGGAGGGTAGCACTAACGTGTCGGACGGTACCTGGCACCAGGTCGCGGTGACGTTCGACGCGGGAGCGACCAACGACAAGAAGATATACGTGGATGGACAGCTCGACGCCCAGAAGGACGCATATGGAACGGGAACCAACCTGGGTACAGGCACCGGACGTTACGGCTTCATCGGGGACGGTTCCGAGGCACCCTCTCTTGATGGCGGGAGGAATGATATCTACTTCACGGGCAACATCAGCGAGGTCAGGTACTACAGCCGCGCTCTGAACGATGCCGAGATAAACTCGCTTTACAACATGCAGTCCTCTCTAGGAGAAGAACAGATAATACCTGTGACGGTCGACGAGCCGGAGATCGACCCGCGCCCGGTAGTGGGGAAGACGTTCAATATCACGGTAAACGTCTCCTCTCCCGCCAGTATCGACACGGTCCTGCTCAACCTGACTGATGCTTCCGGCACCCTAGAGGTCCAGGAAGCTGTGATGAACAACGATTCGAACATCTTCGACCAGTACTGGTACGAGTACACGATGGACACAGACTCCAGTTCGAAGGGTATCTGGACCGCGGACATCCTCGCCAACAACACCGCGGGAGGAACCGGTACCAACACCACACGGTTCTACTCTCTCGAACCGGACTGGTTCAACACCAGCTTCGAGTACAGGCACAACCTTACCGGCAACCTGAGCTTCGGCTCCATATCCGGCAGAAACGCTATAAGGGAGGGATTCGACCCGATGGAACACTGGATATACGGGACAGTTGGTAACGAGACAGACCCGACCTACGCCTACCACCAGGATTCGGATGGCGGAGGCTGGAACGCCACCCTTATAACGAACGAGACGACGGAACTATGCCAGATCCAGACGCTTCCCGAGAACAATACTAGATGCCCGCGTCCACCTCAAGACCTGCAGGGCTTCTGGACTTTCGATGAAGAGGGACCGGTGGCCTGGGACCACATCAAAGGGCGACATGGAACCCTGTCGGGCGGGGTAACGCAGGGCGCGACAGGAATACAGGGCCAGAGCTACTCGTTCGGCGGCGGAAACGAGGAAGTGGACACCGGCCTCACCGCTTCAGCGTTCAACATCTCCGGTTCGAAGCCGAAGACTATCATGGCCTGGGTCTACCCGAGGTCGTGGGCAGATGACGCCGGAGTCTGGAGCACGGGTGATACAGGAACAACAGGAGAGGATTTCTCCATGAGACAGCTCGGCCCCGGTGAGGGCGGCGGCGAGGGACAGTGGCGTGCCCAGCTCTGGGGAAGTCCCGACATCGACTTCACGTTCGGTGGGAATAACGAGTGGGTCCACCTCGCGATGACCTACGACGGGTCAACGCTCTGCGTCTACGCGAACGGCACCGAGATAGCCTGCAACGCCGAATCCCTGAACACCGCGGACACCGATACCCTCAACTTCGGAGAGTGGGACGGAGGCTACATAGACGCACGTATCGATGGTGCAAGGGTGTACGACCGCGCCCTCAGCCAGGCGAAGGTAAGGGCCATACAGTCCAGAACTTCACCACTCGGAGCAGAAGAGGAGCTGCCGGATAATCCTCTGAAGGTAGAGAACCCGAAAGCTGATCCTGACCCGGTGGAGGAGACTCAGACGGTCAACATAACGGTGAACGTGACAGATGCAGATAACGAGGTCGACCAGGTGCTGTTGAACCTTACAGACGCGGAGAACAATATGGAACTCATCAACGCGCCGATGAACAACGACTCGGATATCTTCCACCAGTACTGGTACGAGTACACTGTATCTGATGAAGCATCCAATCCCGGCATCTGGCAGATAGATGTCTACGCGGAGAACAAGCTTAACTACAATGACACCAACTCGGATACCTTCGAAGTCCTGAACCTCGACGAGGTTGGGCCTGAGTGGAGAAGACTGAGAGACGATGCGGGAGGTAGTGTCAGGAATACAGAGGAAGTCATTATAGAGGCAGAGTTCCTCGACAACAACTCAGGTGTGAAAGAAGCGTACCTGTCGACGAACGAGACCGGTTCCTGGAAGAACTACTCGGGTGTATACGCCTCGCCTGAGAACCTCGGGGGTAGCGTGGACTCCTGGGAGCTCGCGGACTTCGTGTGGAGCAACCAGAGCTTCAACGGCACCCTCGGCTACAGGATATGGGGCAAGGACAAGGCGGACAACTGGGTGCTAACCAACACTTCAAGCTTCTCAGTCACGAAGGATGACTGGTTCAACAAGTCTATGCCGTTCCGCCACCTCATAAACCAGACCGGGGTCCTCAGCGAGATAGTCGGTCCCCTGAACGGTACCAGAGCAATCAACGAGAGCTTTGATCCTCTCGACCACTGGGTCTATGGCACCTGGACTGGGAGCAACGGGGAGGACCTCTACGTCTACCACCAGAACGCCGCAGGTGGGGGATGGAACGTCACACAGGTGGCGAACGCCACCTCGGAGTACTGCGTCTTCCAGACCCTGCCAGAGAGCCACGTCCGCTGCAACCAGAAACCCTCGAATCTCAAGCTCTACTGGACCTTCGACCGGAACGGTTCCCAGGCATGGGACTACGTAGGCGACAGGAACGGAACACTCAACAACGGCGTCACACAGGCACAGCCGAGCAGGATAGGCCGTTCCTATTCCTTCGACGGAACGGACGACTACGTTTCCTCGGGACAGACCGCCTCACAGCTGAACGTGGACGGCGGCAAGCCCAAGACCGTGATGGCCTGGGTGTATCCACGCGGCACCTGGGACGACGG
>CAZAII010000003.1:0-25741 GCA_964485165.1 uncultured archaeon
TCGAGTTCTTGTATTATGAACGGAGATGTCAAGATAAAGGAGGTAATGACCGACGGAGTCATAGCGGTCGAAAAGGACAAGAGCATCGTCGAGGCAGCAAAGCTTCTCAGGGAGGAAGGCATCCGGGGGCTCGTGGTAGTCGACGGAGGCGAAGCAGTCGGCATAATCGTCTGCCGGGACATCGTCTATGGCCCTGTCGCGAGCCAGAAGGATACCGGGGAGACGCCTGTAAGCGAGGTCATGAGTACCGACCTGATAGTCGCGGAAGAAGAGGAGCTACTTGATGATATCGCGATGGCCATGGTCCGGAACAACATCTCGCGCGTCCCCGTGGTGCGGGACGACATGCTTGTCGGCATCCTCACCCAGTCGGATATCCTGAGGGCGTGGCCCGGTTTCGCAGAGATAATGGAGGAGGAGCAGGAACTCGATGCATCTGCTTCTCCGCGTTCTGAGACGGTTTCCGGTGTCTGCGAGGAGTGCGAGAACTATTCCGAAGAGCTGAAAGAGGTTAACGGCCGTATGATGTGCCCTGAGTGCCGTGAAAGCCTCGACGTCAGCTAGCGGGCAATCCTTTTTACTCGCCGTCCCCTAACTTGCTCTATGGACATAATCGAGGAGGTGGTGAGACGCCGCCAGACCATCGCGCTTGATGATCCTGGCAGGGCCTACCCCGAGATAAGGGACCTGCTGGAACGGAGGATGGTCTTCGACGAGGTCCGTGAGGAGAAATACTTCAACGATGTGGACGACGGCACTATAAGGTCGAAGATACTCACCAAGGAGGTGATGGACCGCCACACCTACGAGGAGCTGGAGATCTACCTGTACATCAGCAAGAATTCCCGCGAGCTCGACATCCAGGTCAAGGGCAAGCTGATAACCCACTACGAGACCCAGGGATGGCGGAACACGCTCTGGTACTACGCCTACCGCTCGCTTTTCGACAAGTTTCTCTACGGAGAGGTAAGGAGAGAGTACGAGCCGAGCGTCGAGGAAAAAGCCGAGGAGCTAATGGAGCGCGTGAAGGACAACCTGGAGGCCCGTTAGCATGGTAACTTTCACCGAGAGCGTTCCCGGGATGTCGGACCATTACTTCGTGAAGGAGGACCCTGCCAGGATCTACCGCGGCCTGAAGGACCTGCTGGTTGACGAGTTCGACATGGATAGGATAGAGGAGGGCCACATGGAGTTCAACATGTCGAAGCCGAAGGACCGTATCCGTATGCACGCGTTCAAGGAGAAGAGCCCTCACACCGCGATACATTACGACATATCCTGGAAGTCAAAGGACCCCCGGGGCATCTACAAGCACGATAGACCCGATAACATACTCAAGGCCCGTGTCAAGGTAGATGCGGACATCGTGACCGTCTATCCCGGCGGAGACCCCATATCATGGATACCGGTGGGTATCGCCGAGTGGCCGGATAAAAGAATCGAGATGCCGGGTCTGAGGGGGGAGGAAAAGACCGATTTCCAGCGCTCGAAGCTCTACCGCGTCCTCGTTGGCATCTGGTACGACAAGTTTTACTCGAAGGAGATACATACTTATGAAGAGGAGGCGAAAGAAACAATGCTGAGACTCCATAACCTGATGAGGGAGAAGTTCGGGGTCGAAAAAGCCATCGCGAGAACGGGTGCGTCGCACTACGAGCCTCCCTGGAGATGAAAATGGACTTGCTCGACAGAATCGGATACTGGTTTGAACTTCCAAGCCCGGACAGCCACGAGGAGGACAATATCTGGCACGATTTCCACCTTTTCAACAATGAGTGGGTGGACATACAGAACAGGATGGAGTGGTACGAGAGTCCAAACGTACCGAGCATCTACGCCGACCACAAGTACATAATGAAGCAGAACATGCAGATGCCCCGGCCCGAAGAGATCTTCTACAGCCAGAACGTCGACACCGACGGCTTCAGGTCGGATATAGACGGAACTGACGACCTTCCGAGCGGCCGCGGCCGGTACCGTATCTCGGTCACGATAAGGACCAAGAGGCCCCCGGAGGGAGAAAACGATTTCGCGATGGTCGAGTACCTGGTAGATACAAGGATAAAGTACGACATGCCGAAGGGCATAGACTTTCTTCCCCGGTTCATCGCGAGGCCGCTTAACCGGCTGTTCCGTCGGGCCTTTATAAGATACGTGGGGGAGGAGATGATAGAATACGACGGCGAGTTCGCCATCGAGAAGACCCGCGAGTACTTCCAGTACCTCCGTAAATACCATGGAGAGGAGCCTATCCAGACCAAGTCCCGCCAGGCCAGGTTCGCGCCTGCCCCGGAGGAGGGCATCTTTTTCCAGTAGGGGATAAAGAGAAAAAGCCTACCCCGCAAACTATAGATAAGACGCGCCGCAAAGGCGCGGGCTGCCCTCGGTCAGCAGGCGCGACCGCAAGGGACAGGATGAACGTCTGTGTTACGGGGCAGCCAAATACTATCTTCATGGGGGGTGAAAATGGGCGAGATATATGTCAAGGTCGAGACTGGTTCTTCCGAATTCCGGATTGAGGATGGTCTCTACCCCCGGGTTCATGTGGAAGCTGATGCCGAAAACGGCCGCGCCAACGCCGAACTCCTGGACAGGCTGGGTGAGATACTGGGACAGAAACCGGCTATAGTCTCCGGGCAGATATCTTCCAGGAAGAAAATCGCGGTTGACATCTCTGGCGATGAGATAAAGAGGAAGCTGGAGGTGGAGACTGATGGGTAAAGTGGCCCAGAACTCTGCTAAATACGTCATAGAGGCGGAACTCAAGTCCGGCGGCCTGGTCGAAAAGCCGGATGTGGTGGGCGCTATATTCGGCCAGACCGAGGGATTGCTCGACGAGGAGCTGGATCTCCGCGAACTCCAGGAGAGGGGCAGGATAGGAAGGATACAGGTCGAAGTGACCAAGGAGAACGGTTCTTCCTCCGCGACCATACGTATCCCTTCGTCTCTTGACGCGGCCAACACCTCCATCTTGGCAGCCGCACTCGAGACCATAGACAGGGTCGGACCCACGTCGGCAGACATCACTGTCAACGAGATAAGGGACAAGAGGGTGTCGAAGCGGGACTACATAGTGAAAAGGGCGAAACAGCTTATGAACCAGATACGGAAGGAGGGGCCTGACAGGAACCAGATAACCGACGAGGTCAAGAGCGAGGTCAGGAGGAAGCAGCTTACCGAGTACGAGGGTTTTGAGGCCGGGCCCGATGCCGAGAACTCGGACGAGATCATACTGGTGGAGGGGCGTGCCGATCTCCTGAACCTGCTGAGACACGGCGTCAAGAACGCCATTGCCCTTGGAGGTACGGACGTACCTGAAAGGGTGGTGGAGGCGGTCGGGGACAGGAAGGTGACCGCCTTCGTCGACGGCGACCGTGGTGGAGACCTGATAGTAGGAGAGCTGAAGGAGAAGATGGAGCTTGATAGCGTCGCCCGGGCGCCTGAGGACAAGGAGGTGGAAGAACTCGGGAAGGAGCAGGTATACCGCGCGTTAAGGGACAGCGAACCCGCGAAATACGCCGATGCAGAGGCTGAGGAAGAGGTCGACCAGGACAAGATAGACCGGTTCCAGGAAGTACTGAACGAGCTGGTGGGCACAAGAGCTGTTCACGTCCTCGACTCCGATATGGAGACCCTACACAGGGTTCCGCTGGCCGCGTTCGACGAGAAAATCAACGATATAGATAACTGCCACGCCATCGTACTCGACGGCGAGATAGACGATAAGCTCGTCGACAAGGCCGAAGACGTGGGTGCACGCTACCTCGTGGGGATGAAGAAGTCAGGGTATGCCAACTCCTCCGATCTTTCCCTGGTGACCAGGGAAGAGCTCGAAGTCGAGGTATAGACCTGCCGGTTATAAATAATAACGGAGAAGTGCTCTCAAATGGTGATTGAAACCCTTATACCCGAAAACCCTGGAGTTTATCTCCAGCTTGGCCGCTTCCTTATCACTCTGTTTGTAGGTTTCGCGATAACCCGCGGCGTCCTGATGCCCCTGGTGGCGAGAGCTGCTGAGCGGAGAGGTTCGGAGAAGAAAGTCAAGCACTCACTGGAAAACGTTGCCGGCATAATAGGGCTTTTCCTCACTTTCACGATCGCTCTCCAGGCCGCCGAGTTTGGAAGCCTCGTGACCATCCTCGGGGCGATAACCGCAGCATTGACGGTGGCGGTAGGATTCGGGATGCGGGACCAGGTCTCCAACCTCGTGGCAGGAATCTTCATCTACACCGATAACCCGTTCGTGAAGGGAGACTATATCAAGACCGGCGAGACCGAGGGCGTCGTGAAGGATATATCCCTCCGCTCCACGACGCTGAACGGTCGTTCAAGCCAGAAGATAGTGGTGCCGAACGCGCAGCTCACCACTCAGGAGGTCAAGAACTACACCAGGGGCGACCGTACGAAGGGCGCCATCCACCTGGATTTCGATCAGGCCAACATAGAGGAGGCGACCTCTCTGCTCCGGGAAATAGTGGAAAAGCAGGAGGACGTGCTTGAGAAACCGGCTCCGGAAATCTTCTTCACGGATACCGATGACGAGATAAACGCGGAGGTCCATTACTGGCTGGACAACTCCAGCAAATCCAAGGATGTCAAGAGCCAGGTGCTCAAGGAGTTTAACCAGCAGGCGGTCAAGAAAGGGATTTTTGACGGGGAAAAGGACGAGAAAGAAGATTAGGTTTCACACGGGCTGAATCGGAGATTTTAAAACCTTCAAGTGGCAAATCTTGTTAGAGCTGGTTGGATGGCCGGAACGGAGACCGCGGGATCAGGAAAATCTTATCTTGAACCAGATGTGCTTGTTCTTTCTGAGAAAGAAACCGGCAGACATGACGTTGAAGCCCTCCTGGAGCCCGGAGGGAGTGATGAAAGGTTAAACGCCGCCGGCATGGATTACAAGACCGCCTCGCATCCTGACCGTTATCATCCTGAACATAACGAGTATGTGGTATCGCTGATGGACCTGGCTGTCGGCAGGGGGCTCGAAACAGACGAGCTTATACGGAACGGCGAACTCCTGATAGATAACCATCTCAGCGTTCAGGGACCGGTGGATTTCGATGAGGTGGAAGAGGTGATTTTTTATCTTTCTGATCGCGACGAAATCGATAACAGAGTGAAGACCGAGTACACCATCGAACTCCGGTTCGATGACCGGACAGAGGAATGGGCGAGTTACCATGAGACATCCACATACCTGGACGGGTTCGAGGAACTGGTGGCTGGCGTGGAAGACCCCGGATGGGCTGGAGACGCACAGCCTGATAGCTTCACCGTGACCTCGGCCGAGCTCCAGGATTCGATGGAAAAGAGGGAGGAATGGAAAGACATGCTTGAGATCCAGGAGGGGGAGGAGCCACGTTTCCCGATCACCGCCAGCAAGACGCGCCAGAACTCAGAGTTTTCGGGCGACCACAATATACTCCACCATTACCCTGGAGCGGTTGAATCCATGGTAGATAAATACCCGGCTATCGCCAGAGAACCTCCACAGGAGGAAGTGGTGCTTGCACAGGGACAGACCATACCTGACGCCTACTCACACCGGTTCGAAGACCCGCTTACGGAACTGGGACTGAAGCTCTACGAGATGGTGTACGCTGTCGAGGAGCATGAAGAGGACTATCTTCTCTTCAACCCGTTTGCCGCTTTCGGGGAGGCAAGCGGCGCCGCAACCGCCCAGTTGGTAGAGGCCACGGAAGACTTCTACGGGGGAGATCTGATGGCTGCCACTATGAAAGCCCAGATGGTGCCTGCCGCGTTTTTCCACGGTCTCACATCCCGTCCGGACAGGTCTTGATACTAAACCGGGAAAGGCTCCATCGATTCCTCGGTCTCATACCTGTAGTGAGAGCCGTCTTCCAGGTCGAGGGCTATCCCGGTCTCGCTTCCACCGGTCTCCTCTCCGCCTTCGAAAGCAGGCCTTCCATCCCCGGTGTGCCATACCTCGAAACCCCTGAGATCGATCTCTTCAGGAAGGTTATCTGGCGTGACCGCGTTCTTCACGAGTTCCACGATTTCTTCTTCTGGGGGCTTATCCCCGACAACCAGCCTCAGATCGACCTCTGCGGGCCTCACTTCTTGGTAAAAGTAGTCGATGTCGGGGTGGAAGCCGGGCGAAAAATAGTTCCTGGATGTCTCGTGTCGCGCCGTTGAACCGGTGTGGGTAAGAAATCCCTCGGAGCGATCTGGCACGTAGCCCGTTATGCTGATACAGTTATAGATTTCCGCGCTTGCAAGGTAGCGCGCCTCGTCTGTCGAAGCCACCACCGGAGGAGACTTGAGCGATACGTAGACCAGTTCCTGTCCACCATCTTCCAGCACGTCGAGACCGGGGTTTTCAACCTCGAACTCGTCCAGCATGAAGTAAGCTGGGAAACGGACAGATATAGCTTTAACTCCCGGGAAAGCCCCGACCGGGATTTGAACCCGGGACCTGTCCCTTTCCAACTTCTGAAAGTTTGATTATCAGAGACGGTTGCATAGCAACCGTCTTCAAACCTTGAAAGCCATGTCACGCATGGCTTCACGCGTGCTAACTCCGCGTCAGGAGCTACGAGGGGACCGCTCTAGCCAGGCTGAGCCATCGAGGCGCCTGTCCATGATAGCGGCTAAAATATTAATAAGGTCTAGCAATCCATGTACGTGTTTCGTGAAATCACTGGAGGGATAAGGACAGAATGGGAGGGGATAGAAGATAGGAGGGTTTTCTACGGCATGTTGTTATGGCCGGTTATGGCGGCTTTCCTGAGCCTCTGGATCGATGCCTCTATGTTCGAAGTCACAACCCTCTTCTTCCTACCTCCCGCACTTTATTTCATCTACAGTCTGGAGAACGGTCGCCATCTACTTTTGTTCGGACTGGTTATGACTCTTGTTTTCCTTCCCCTAGACTATCTGGCACACGCTACAGGCCTCTGGATTGTCGCCACGGAACTACCCCGCGTCTATGGCGCCGCTGCGCTGGAATCGGGTTGGTGGGGATTGCTGTTCGTTATATACGTCATAGGATTCCATGAGAGGTTCCTTGACGACGGGGAGTTCGACTACTTCAAGAAGAAGTTTTCGGCCTTCGAGGCCGTCGCGTTCCTTTCGCTGGTTCTAATAGTGTTCGGTATAGAGTTCCCCTCAACCTTTCGTTTTCCCCTTCTCTATCTAATGTTCATAGGTCCGCTGGTAATTGCACCTGTCGTCTATGGTATCTACGAGGCCGGGGTAACCAGCCTCGGGATAACAACCGTCTACTTCACATACGCCAACTTCATACATGAGATCGCGGCGCTGGAAGTAGGCGCATGGAATTTTCCGATGACAAGGACTTCGGCGGTGGCGACGTTGGAGATTCTTGGTCATAGCCTCCCGGTAGAGGAGTTCCTGGTTTACATGGTTCTTACCGCCCCAGCGGTGGTCTGCTACCACCACCTTCTTTCTAGGAGGTAGCGGTCCATATTTTTAAACAATCGTCCGCAATACTGGGGTAAAAAGGTGGTTTATTTGCAGGAAAGAATAGGAGATGTCGCGGGAGAAGTCTGGAGATTCTTGGAAAAAAACGGAGAAAGCTCTTTAAGCGCTATAGGAGATTCATTGGACGCTCCGCGTTCAAAGGTCCACATGGCGGTCGGCTGGCTCGCCAGGGAAGACAAACTTTCGTTCAGGGAGAACGGGCGTGGAACACTGTACAGTCTGAGATAGACCCGAAGTTCTAACCCGACCGTCCGGTTCTTAACTATATGGGGCTGCTCGACACCGCCAACCAGATTGACTCAAGGTTCGAAGAATCGGTTTCGGAGGCGGTCAGGGAAGCCCAGCACGAGATGGACAGGAGGGAAGGTGAACAAGACACGTAGGGAAGAGTTCGAGGAGAGACTGGAAGCGCTGGAGCAGAGGATGTACGGGCTTGAAGGCGAAGAGCGGGACATGCCGTCCCGGGAGGAGTTCGATGATCTCAAAGACGATGTCAACGAGATAGCCCACATGATGCTGATCTGGTGAAGGGAATCCTCCAGAGCGGTATGTCCGACTAGAGCCGGTATGTACGGAACTCTACTTTGGAGTTCGACCTCAGCTTTTTCTCGGCGTAAAGCATGAGACGTTCACGGCTGGGCCGCAGCACGAAGAAAAGACCGAGGGCGTCAGTGACCAGGCCGGGGCTGAGGAGCATAAGGCCGCCTACCACCAGGAAAGCGCCTTCCAGCAGGTTCCTTGATACCTCTCTCGCGGTCACCGATGTCTGGAGCCGTGAAAGTATACCCCGGCCTTCTCTCCTGACCACCGCCGCCCCGATTATCCCTGTGAGGAGCACAAGACCGATGGTCTCCAGGAAACCTATCATGCCCGATAGCTTTATCAGGAGGTATAGGTCGAGGAAGGGCAGCAGCAGGAAGAGGACGAGCAGGTACCCGAGCATGTTTGGTTTTCCGGCGTCTAGAGTTTAAAGCTTCGCGGGGCAAGAAATGGATATGGGTTCGCCGCCGGAAAGAGAGGAGGTAGAGCAGGAATACAGGTGGGATCTTTCCCGGGTTTTCGGCTCCTCTGAGGCCTGGGAGAAAGAGTTCAGGGAGGCGGACAGAAAGCTCGAGGATTTCGAGGACTACCGCGGTGGGCTATCCGAACCCGGCCAGTTGCTTGAAGCAATCCAGCTCTACGAGAAAGTGATGAGGAAGGTAGGTGTGCTGAACAGCTACGCCCGGATGAAGAGCGACGAGGATACAAGAGAGCAGGAGTTCCAGGGGATGCTGAGCCGCGCCAAGTCCCTGAGGGCGAGAGCCTCGAGCGCCACCAGCTTCCTGGAACCTTCTATACAGTCGCTCGGCCGTGAAAAGATAGACAGTATGATGGAGGAGGAACCCCTGCTCCGCGACTACGAGCATTTCTTCGACCGGATCCTGAGGATGGAGCCCCACACCCGGTCCGACGAGGTGGAGGAGGTCCTGGCTGAACTGGGAGATGTGCTTGGGTCCTGGGATGTATACAACATGCTTTCCAACGCGGACATGAGTTTCCCGACCGTGGAGAGACCCGGTGGGGAAGAGGTCGAGATAACCTCCAGCAACTTCACCTCCCTCCAGAAGAACCCTGACCGCGGGTTCAGGAAGGAGGTGTACGAGAAGTTCTACGATAGTTTCGCCAGTTTCAGGAATACGATGGGCTCCACGCTGGAAAACCGTGTAAAGACGAGTGTCAGGATGGCAGAGGTCAGGAACTACGACTCGGCAAGGGAGGCCGCTCTCTACCCATCAAAGATCCCGGTCTCTGTCTACGATAACCTTGTGGATTCAGTCCGGCAGAGGCTTGAGCTTCTTCACCGCCACGTAGATCTCAAGAGGCGCGTTCTGGGACTGGACAGACTGGAGATGTGGGATGTCTATATGCCGGTCGCAGAGACCGAGATACCGGAGGTAAGCTACGAGGAGGCGACTGAGTACGTTCTCGAAGCCGTCAGGCCGCTGGGCCGGGAGTACCAGTCGAAGGTAGAGCAAGCGCTGGAGTCGAGGTGGGTGGATGTCTACGAGAACCGGGGAAAACGGTCCGGCGCCTACTCCGGCGGGGCGTACGACACCCCTCCATACATCCTGATGAACTACCAGGACGATATCAGTTCTATGTACACGCTTGCGCACGAGCTCGGCCACTCGATGCATTCCTACTTCACGAGACATGAGCAGCCCTATATCTACAGCGACTACGGGATATTCGTTGCCGAGGTCGCGAGCACGGTGAACGAGGCGCTACTGACCAGGCACCTGCTGGAGAACGCGGATAGCGACGGGTTCCGCAGGCACGTACTCAGCCACTACCTCGAGAACTTCCGGACCACGATCTTCCGGCAGACTATGTTTGCCGACTTCGAGCAGTCTATCCACAAACATGTCGAGGAGGGAGGAGCACTTACACCAGATTTCCTCGATGACAGGTACGGAGACCTGAAGCGTGAGTTCTATAGCCCTGCAGAGGTCGACGAAAGGGTATCCAGAGAATGGATGAGGATACCCCACTTCTACTGGAACTTCTACGTCTTCCAGTACGCCACGGGAATGAGCGCCGCGGTCGCCCTGTCCCAGAAGATTGTCGATGACGGTCCGGAAGACTACCTTGAGTTCCTGAAAAGAGGTGGCAGCATGTATCCTCTCGAACTGCTCCAGCTGGCAGGGGTAGACATGAGTTCACCACATCCGATCGAAACCGCGCTCGATGTCTATGATGAGTACCTCGAAAGCGCTGATGACCTGACCGGGTAGCTATGGTTTAAATTTCAGGTCTTCGATTTCTTTTACATGAAGGAGCTTCTCAGGGAGCTTGTAAACACGCCCGGTGTATCCGGGAACGAGGAACGGATAAGAGGGCTGATTAGCTCGAAAATAGAGGAACACGCAGACAGCATAGAGATGGATGACTTCGGCAACCTGATAGCACGGAAGGGTTCAGGTGAGAGGACGCTGATGCTGACAGCCCATATGGACCAGATAGGGCTCGCGGTAAAGATGATCGGCGAGGACGGCTTCCTCCGGGTCGCGAAGCTGGGGGGTATCTATCCCCGCAACCTGATGGACCAGCGCCTCGTCGTACACACCGAGACCGGCGATATCAACGCGGTCGTGTCCGGGAAATCCATACACCTCATGGATGAAGAGGAGAAGAAACGCGTGCCTGATATGGAAGAGATATACCTGGATATAGGTGCACGTAGCCGTGAGGAGGCTGTCGATATGGGTGTCCACCGCGGCGACTTCGTTTCGTTCGAGTCACGTCTGGTGGAGCTTGGGAGCGACTACGTTTCCGGTCCCGCGTTCGACGACAGGATAGGCTGCGCAGTACTCATGGAAGCTTTCAAGGGTTTCGATGAGGACTACGAACTGGTCGCTGCCTTCACCGCCCAGGAGGAGGGCGGACTTAAAGGTGCGAGGACTGCCACGCGCAACATCAACCCTGATGTCGCTGTGGCCGTGGATGTGAGTGGTTCCGGCGACAACCCCGGTGTTTCGCAGTACGAGAGCGATTTAACTTCGGGGGATGGCCCGGGTATCGACCTGCTCCAGAACGGAGGCCGCGGCCTTATAACGCCGCCCCACATCAAGGAATGGCTCCTCAGGACCGCGGAGCAGGGGCATAACTACCAGAGAAAGGTGGACGAGGGCGGCAGGACTGACGCCGCGGTGACCAACATCTCCTGTGACGGTATCCCTTCGGGTTCGATCGCGGTACCCGTCAGTAACGTCCACTCGTCTGTGGAGACCGCCAAGATTTCAGACATGGAGGACACGAGAGAACTCCTTGTGCACGCCTTCGAGACCTTCCCTAACTATTTCTAGCGCCGGATTTCACGGGCGATGACCTCCAGTTCCCCCTCGTAGATCGAGACGTGTCCTGTAACGTTCACCCTCTCCTCTTCCTCTAGTTCGATGCTGGAGTCGAAGTCGACCACCAGTATCTGGCCTGTGTCGTCCTCCAGTTCGATAAAGGCGGTATCACCCGACCTGCTGAAATCGACCACGCTTCCGGATACCCTGACGTTCTTCCCGGACCATGACTTCTCTATCTCCCCGATATCCACACGCTCGATGTCAAGATAGAGCGAGGAAGCGTACATCAGGGTGAGACCGGTGACGGCCATGAAAACCGATGCCTTGTAGAGAGTCTTCCTGTTCATAGTTTCTCAGAGTGTAGAACCGAGTATTCCGGCCCTGAGGCGCCAAGCCTGCTTTCGTAGAGCTTGACCTCTCCCACCTCTATCATCCCGAAAGGGTGGTCGCTGAACTCGTCGAGCGCCTTTTTCAACTTCCTCTTCTTGTTCCCAGAAAGGGTTTTGACACGCATCAGTGTGACATGGGGCGAGAAGTCGTTGTTGCTGTCCGCGGAGACGCCGTGATCAGAGGCCTGGGAATAGAGTTCGTGGAACCTCCCGTTTCCGGCTCCCGCCCAGACAACCCGTATGTAGTCGTGGGAAGGGAAGGCCCCAACACCCTCTATTTCTGCCTCGAACGCGCCGGCGTCTACCTTTCTCAAGGCTCCTTTTATCTCCTCTATCTCCTCTTCACCGGCGTCCTTGAAGAACTGGAGCGTGATGTGCATGTTTTCCCGCGATACCGGGTTGAAACCGAGGTCGAGGGTATCCCGGACGCGGACGAGCTCGTCAAGCAGCTTTTCACCTTTTACATCTACGGCGGTGAAGACTCTCGCCATACAAGTTTTTAATGTTCCCTGCCTCATAAACATGTATAGGTGCTTTAAATGGCAAACAAACCGCGCGGCAAGGAGATGATCGGGAAGACGATCGTTTCAGAGGAACACGGGAAGAAGTTCGGCGACGTCGAAGACCTTTCTTTCGTGGCTGACACCGGTGAACTCATGAACATCCTTATCACCAACACCACAAAACACATCGATGACGTAAAGCTCCAGGAAGACAGGAAAGGCAGGAATATCATACCGTTCTCCGCCGTCAGGAGCGTCGGCGACTTCGTAATCGTCAGCGAAGACGACATCATATAGTCTTCTGCCCGATAAATTTTACTGATCGGGCGAAGTAGGGATAGTAACCCTCCAGCTTGACAAGAGCATTACCGAGCCTGCTGTCATGGGATTCCAGTCTTTCTAGCGCCTCCATATGGATATCGTCAAGTGTTTCCGGGTCAACCCCTGTGTCGGCGTCGAATTTATCATCGGCTATCTGTCCTGCTACTCCTATATCATAGCACAATTCGGTGTTTCTCGTATCGGCGGTATAATCAGGCAGTGTGTCAAGCACTATAGATATGAGTGAGCCGGAATTGCCGCCTGCTGCCGCCACGTAGTCTAGGTATCCCTCCTCCGATGACTTGTCTTCGGTTATAACCATGTCTCTCATGTCTTTCAACGTAGCCAACACGTTCGAGAGGCCGTCCTGTTTGATGTGTTCGGTTGCGATCATCGCTCCGCTTTCGTCCTTTACAATTTCCCAGTCCGGTTCTAATAATCTCTCCTCACGGTCCAGCACAGCCTCTCTCAACAGTTTCCCTGCCCTGTAGGCCGCCCTCTCTTCCGCCACTTCAACGTATTCCGGAATTACACCGGTCTCCACGGTCTCTATGTAGTTGTCGAGAAACCTTTCTCTGTCTTGAACCTGTTCGCACCCATCGCCATCAAGCAGGTCGTCAACGACTCTCAGGTTCGCTCCCACTACCAAGCCTTTTCTGTAGGCCTTTAAGGGGTGATTTCTACCTCCCCCGTCTAGGTAGAATAAAAGCGATGTGGCGCCTTGGCCGTGATATAGCGGGGAGGAGCGCAGATCGTCCTCGTAAAGCTCCGAGTCAACAGCTCGACTGATATCTTCCACTATATCAGATTTCGAGGGCAGAACGGTTTTGGTCATAAGTGAAATGTGCAGGAAAAGATATATATCGTTACTTTATAGTGATAACTAGGCGTCAACTATTCCCTCGTTCTTGACCTTGAAGACCGCTTCCCCTTCGGGCATGTAAGGGGAGTCGACGAGCCGAGCTATCCTCTTGTCCTTCTTCGACTTCCTGAGGTAGATTCTTACAGCGGAGTTGTGCGCCACTATGTGGCCGCCTATCGCCTTTGTCGGGTCGCCGAACATCTGGTCGGGGTTGGCCATCACCTGGTTGGTGACCACGACAGCTACGTTGTGGGCGTTCGCTAGTCGGAGAAGAGTGTTCATGTGCCTGTTCAGCTTCTGCTGCCGTGGAGCCAGTTCTCCACGGCCGACGTAGTCGCTGCGGAACTGCGATGTCAGCGAGTCAACGACTATCAATCCGATGTCCTCGCGCTGGCATATGTCCTGGGCCTCGTCCGCGAGAAGTATCTGGTGGTCGGAATTGAATGCTCTCGCAACGTGTATGTTTTCTAGCACCTCTTCCACATCGAGTCCTTTCGCCTCCGCCATCTGCTCTATCCTCTCCGGTATGAATGTGTCTTCCGTGTCGATGAAGACCGCACCCTTCTCCAGCCCGCCCTCGTCTTCGGACAGCTGGACGTTCACGGCTAGCTGATGGGCTATCTGTGTCTTCGCGCTCCCGTACTCTCCATAGAACTCGGTTATGGCCTGGGTTTCCACCCCGCCTCCGAGGATGGCGTCGAACTCCTCGGAGCTGGTGGTTATCCGTTTCATCTCCTTACGGGTCTCGTACTTCTGCTTACCTGTCTCGAAACCGATGTCAAGTTCCTGTCTCGCCGAGGTTATGATGTTCTGGGCTTTTTTCTCCCCGAGATCCGCCACCTCCCCCAGGTCACCGGCACTCATCGTGGCTATGGACATGAGATCGTCGTAGCCTGCTTCCCTCAGTTTTTCGGCAGTTTTCTCTCCGACTCCAGACAGTTCTTCCAGCTCCGTCTCGCTCATTTTTCTTATGCCTCCATTAGCTCGAGGATTTCTTCGAGTTCCTCATCTGGTCCAACCTGTTTTTTCTCATTTACTATCATCTCCAGACGTCCGAAGTAGTCGTTGTAGCGGGCCCTCCCCTCTATCTCCAGCTCAGTCCCTATAATATCTTCTGCAGCGTCCTCTATCACATCTATATCTCCTTCCTCCACCACTTCCTCGTCAATGTCGAGCAGGTCGCGGGCCTGGTCCCGGAAGAACACGCAACGAATGTTTCCCGTTCCGTCGTCTATGACGCCTGAAACCGCCAGCCTGTTCTCGGGCTCTTCGACCTCCTTGCCGTCCTTCGTCACGTAGTCGCCGTCTTCAGTCTCGGAGACCGTGGCGCCTGTTTCAGGGTCCACCCTGTAGAAAGGATTGCTGGTATAGACGGCCATCAGCATACCTTTTATACGGTAGCTGGCATTCTCGGAGTCTACTTCGCGAACAGTTGCCTCGGTGGTGGTCGTATCCTCGCCGCCTGTTTCTACCTCAGGCACGTCGTCTTCGTCCGCCATCTTGACCTGGGATTCGTCTCCCAGCCGCAGCTCTGCGTTTCCCCTGTTGTCTTCTACGGAGTACGCCCCCACGATTTCGATGGTGTCGCCTTCCCCCACCTTCTCGGCTATCTCAGTCTGCTCGTCCCAGAGGGTCAGGCGGATGCTTCCGGTGTCGTCCGCCAGTATGACGTTCTGTACCTGTCCCTCCTCTCCGCTGTCCCTTTCAAAGGTGTTCGGGTCGAGGATGTTGGTGACACGGGCCTTAATGTTGACCTTTCGCATGCCTGGAACGATGTTCTCAACCTTGAGTTCCTTGTCCTTGGCTCCTGTGATCTTTACATCGTGCTCCTTCGCGACTAGGTGGATTGCCCCTTCCTCGGACACCATGCCTGAGAATTCTTCCATCTTGTCCTCGACTTCTTCCTCTATCTCTTCCTTGTCGAGTCCGGTTTCACTTACTACCCGGTCCAGTAACTCGCCAGAATCCATGGGAGAGACTTGGGGTGGAAAGCTTAAATCCCTGATGATAACCCGCGGCCAGGCTTCAAGCCCTAGTTCAGGGCCTCTCTGATGTCTTCCTCTCTTACCGTCTTCCGGCCCTTCTCACGGGCTATCGCTATGGCCTCTTCCGCAACATCTCCGGCGAAGCGCTCCAGTACAATTCGGAGTTCTTCGGCGCTGTCACGGGAGACCCTCTTGTCACTCTGGCTCTTGATGATTTCCTTCATCTTGGCAGTTGAGAATTCCATAACACGTAGGAATTGTATTTTAAGCTATATAAACCAACCTCTCCAGAGGTTAGGTAAAATAATTTAATAATTAAGCGCTATTCATGGCCAAACGCATTTTTAGAACCGCAGATTTCCAGAGTAGCCTATTCCAGCGTCTAATATAACCCCACATATGTAATATGCTTCAATAATACTTAACAACGATAGCTGTGCATGACTCATACAATTTGATGGATGATGAAACCCAGATTGAGAAGTTTTTTCTCAATACGAAGCCAGTTAGGATACTTATAGGTGTTTATAGGCCCGATTTCTCGAATTACTCCTCTGCACTGGCCTCGGAGATGGATGTGACCTACTCCCATACCGTGAAGGTCCTCCAGAAGATGAAGGAGTTCGGCCTTGTGGAGTTCGACAAGAAGGGAAGGAAGAAAAAGGTCAGTCTCACGGAGGACGGCGAAGAAGTTGCTGCCCGGCTGGACGATTTCTACAGAACCTTGGATTTCCGGCTCGACAAGTAAAAATTTAAAAAACCTTTCGAAAGTTATATTAAGGAGTTGGGGAATGGGGGAGGATCAGAACCTTGAAGAGTTCCTTTTGAACACCAAGCCGGCTCGATTACTCGTCAGGCTCCGCCAGCAGACCGCCGACAACTATGCCACGCCTCTCGCCTCCGACATAAATGCCACTTATTCTCACACTGTGAAGGTCCTCCAGAAGATGAAGGAGTTCGGCCTGGTCAGATTCAGCAAAAAGGGTAGGAAAAAGGAAATCCTGCTCACTGAAGATGGAGAAGAGCTGGCGGAAACCCTACATGAATTACTCAACAAACTCAGGCGCCAGGGTTAGCTTTCGTCTCTATATCCAATACTCGTCTCAAAGCCCTCCATAGGCCTGATCTGGCCGTGCGGATTCCGGATTTTGCCGGTCTACAACTCACACTATATAGTTTATATTTTATGAACATTCCATTTACTTTAAATTGAATTGTCTTCACTTTCAAGTCAATCACCCCTGCAGAGTGTTTTTATTTGACGAACATCCTTGTCTGGTTTCGGGGCTATAGGACCCGAAAAGTCTTTTTCCGGCCCCAATAGTTTTTATGCTCTGTGATAAAGCTCTCAATTATGATTGACCCTGGCACGATCTCGGATCTTGAGCAGAAGGATGAGGAGGCTGTTTCACGGCTTGAAGACGCAAAAGACAGGATAGAAGAGGCCCACAATGACATAAACCGGTCTGAGAGCGACCTTAAGGAAGTCATACAGGACTTCACGGCCCAGCTGAAGGAAGAGGCTGAAAACCTTCAGGAGGGTTTAAAGACCGGAGGATACATAAGGGAGAAAGAGAGGGTTTCGCCGGATAAGGTCAATATTAACGAGGGCACTCTTGATGGAGCGGAAATCCTGAGGCAAGAGTTTGAAGATGTAGAAGATGCAGAGGCCGCCCTTGAAGAGGCCCGCGGTCTTCTGGAGCAGGCCGCCCAGGAGATCGCCGAGGTGATGGGCTTCATCGATGACCAGCGGCAGTTCCTGGAGAACGAGATCCAGCAGGCATATGAGTAAGATGGCGGAATGTCCTGAAGTAGGTGATAGATTGACCGGGTAGACGAGTGTTCATTTTGCCGGAACAATACTGGTTCGGGGTCCTGGGAGAAGGCTCGTCCAGCACAAAGGAGGTATGTTGGAGATATGCGAGTTGGCGTTTCTTGACACATCCTTGGCGCATGGGCAAGGGTAATCGAGACAGATATGGTATATAATAAAGGAGGTATAATTTCTATTCTCCTGAGGGGTTCACCGATTCAGTCGTTTCTATTATACCTTCTTTGTTTGGAGTGTGGCGGGAGTAGTGTTGAAGCTAGACGAACACTCTTCAGGTTCGAGAGTCTTCGAGTTCATATCCGGTGACCTGTTCCCGGCCGGTGATCCTGGCCAGTCTCGATATCATCCCTTCTTCATCTTCCATCAGCTCATCTTCGGCCTCGTTTATCTTCTCCTCCAGTTCTCCCAGCTTTGTGACTTCTTCCCTTCCGCTTTCCATCTTTCTCCGGAGGTCCTGGATAGCGAGCTGGGCGGTGTTGATATCGTGCTGCATGATTTCGAGTTCTTCCTGTATATCTTCTGCTATCTCCCTCTCCTTCTGGTCGATCTCGTTGCTATGGTGCTTCTGTTCGAGGTTCTCTATCATCAGTTCCTTTCTCTCCAGGTCGTCTATCTCGTTCATTATCTTGTGGAAGAGGTTCTCTATCCTCTCTGTCTCCTCGAGCTCCTGTGATATCAGGTCCTCGTACTCATGGAGACCTTCAACCATCTCGTGGGTCCCGGTTTCCAGGTTTGAGAGATCGGTTCTCAGCTTGTTGAAAACGTTGGTGTCGAGTCGTGAACCAGCCATGGTGCTTAATTGGGTCTCTGTGTTCAAAAAAGTGCTTCCACAGAAGGTTGTTCGTTTTAGTTGCACTCTCCTGACTATCATATACTACTCTACAGAAAAAACATCTTCTTTTTAAATAGATAGAATGTTCTTTATTCCTACACATATCTGTGTTCGAAATCCGCGAACAACCTCTTGGTGTGATAGTTGCCGGGTTTGCCTGGAGAGGAGGACGTCTTTCCGGGCGGGTCTCCTTCAGGCGGAACGACGCAATATCTCGACCTCGTAGCCCTCGGGATCTTTCACGAAGGCGTAGTTGCCGGGGCATTCCTCGGGGGGTCGGTAGTCTTCTCCACCTGCTTCCACTGCTCTATCATACGCTTCCTGCAGCGACTGGTCCTCATCGGTGTGGATCGCGATGTGGCCGAAGCCCTCACCCTTGTCGTAGTGATCGTCTTTGCCGTGGTTGTATGTGAGTTCTATCTCTGCGGTCTGGCCGCTGGCTCCCAGGAAGTAGAGTGTGAATGTGTCCTTCTCCTTTTTCTGCCTCAGCTCGAACCCGAACGCTTCTTTGTAGAATTCTATGACCTTTTCCGGATTACCGACCCGGAGCATGGTGTGTGCGAGTTTCATGTCGTGTTCTGAATGCCCGAGGCTTATATCTATTTGAGATGAAACCCGGTTTGTGACCCGTATATATCTATGCAGGCATGGCGAGACCGAATACAACCGGAAGCACGTACTCCAGGGGCAGAAAGACGTTGAGCTAAACGAGAGGGGAGATGAACAGGCTGAAAAACTCGCGGAAAGGTTGGAGGAAAAGGATATAGACGCGGTTTACTCCAGCGACCTGAAGCGCGCTTCCCGTACAGCGGAGAAGATCGCGGAGAAGACAGGAGCCCCGCATATAGAGGATGAAAGGCTTCGTGAGAGATCTTACGGCGACTTCGAGGGCAGACACCGCTCCTCCCGTTATGAACAGATAGAAGAGGCTGACGAACTCGATGAATGGAAACCAGAGGGCGGTGAGGATGTCCACGATGTAAGGGCCAGGGCGTCGGAACTACTCGACGAGATAGAGAGCGATTACCCCGATGGTGAAATCGTGATGGTGGCCCACGGATGGGTCAACAGGGCCTTGCTCACTTATCTACTGGGTGCGGATGAAGGCAGGTCCCACAGCATCAAGCAGGCCAACACCGCGGTAAATGTACTTGAGAAGGAGGACTACAGGGGCTGGCGGCTCCACAGGGTGAACGACATCTCCCACCTCCAGTGAGTTCCACTGCTGCGTTTATCCCTGGTCCTGTGGAAGTATGTTGACTGACTCTGTGTGTTTACTGCCCTTCATGCTGTTGTAGAAATCGATCACCTTTTCCGCGCTGCCATCTGTGTGGAACACTTCCAGGCATTTATCGTCGTCAAGCTTGCTGTGGAGCTGGGTGACTATGACCTCGTCGAAGCTGTGTGATATATCCGCGATCTCGTTCTCCTTCCTGTGCGGGTGGCGAACAACTATCACGGCGTTTAGATGGCCTTCCAGCCGCTCCCGTCTCACCGTTTCGTCGTACAGGCCGGATACTGCCTTCCTCAGAAGTTCTGAACGACCGCTGAAGCTCGCCTTTTCCTGTATCTCGTCTATCTTGTCCAGAGTGTCGTCATCGAGAGACAGGCTTATTATCTCCATGCCAGAAAATTAATAGTATTATTTAAAAAGTTAATAACAAGTGTCTCTGCATGGTCTATGAGTATATTATCGGGAGTCTTGCGGCGGTCAGCATACTGTCCGGGCTAGGAGCGCTTTTCCTGGCACTGAGAGAGGATAGAGTGAAGCAACTGACACCGTACCTGCTCTCGCTTGCCGCTGGCACCATCTTCGGCGGGGTATTCATCCACCTGGTTTTCAAGCTTGCTAACGGGCTCGGCTACACAAGGATGACCGGTCTCCTGGTGGTCGCGGGCCTTGTGGGCTCACTGGTGCTGGAGAGGATAGTGCACTGGCACTGTCATAACAGGGACAGCCACGTTGAGGCGTTCTCCTACGTACTCGTAGCGGGAGACGCGGTACACAATGTTCTCGACGGCATCCTGATAGCGACAAGCTTCCTCGCCGGGACCTCCGCCGGACTCGCGGCTACAGTCGCGGTGATGGCCCACAAGGTCCCGAAGGAGGCTGGCGACTTCGGCGTCCTGGTCCATTCTGGTTTCTCGAGGAAGAAGGCAGTGGGGTTCAACATCGCGATAAGCGTCTTCATGTTTCTGGGGGCAGCTGTAGTCTTCGGGCTCTCCATGGCTTCATCCGGCATCAACGCGCTACTCCTGCCCGTGGTCATCGGCAACTTCGTCTACATCGCGGGTTCGGACATACTCCCGAGGTTCAAGCAGGACGAGGACATAATGCTCCACCTGCTGATGTTCTCGATAGGTGTGGGTGTGATGTACGGCATACCTTTCCTGAAATCGCTGGTGGCTGCCTGAGCTTTAATATACATCCTTTGTTAAGGAACTGGTATGGGTGAACATCCCTTTGTCGACGAGGCCGCGAGGAAGTCCAGTACTATTGTGACTAAACACTCCATAGCGATTCCCGAGGACAAGCAGAAGTACAGGAGGAGTGACAGGGCCTGGAACTGGGAGAAGATAGTGGACCTTTTCTTCCCGGAGGAGCAGTCTCCGAAGAGGAACCGGTACGCCAAGATATTTCTGCGGGAGCTCAAGGAGGAGGGAGAGATAGATTCGGAGAAACTTAATTCGTTCGACGAGTGGGGTCACGAGAAGGGGAAGAGCAACCTGAAGAACAATATCCTTCCAAAGCTGAGACGTCTAGGGGTGATAAAGTACGAGTACACTGAGTACCGTGATAGGAAGGAGGGATCTCAGGGACGGAAGAAGCTGGTGAAACCGGCGAAGTCTTTTACTTCGATACTGGATTCTATGGCTAATGGCTGGGCGGCTTTCGAGTCAGCAGCTCACGAGTGAGCTGAATAGCTTTATCTACTGCAGCTCAACCTCTTTGTTTTTCTCTGTCTGTGGTGTCTAGAGTGTTGTCGCAGGGACCACTGAGACTTCCGGGTGGACCTCCGTCTCGACTCTTGGCTCTGAGTCCATCGCCTGAAGTTCTGTCTCGAAGTCCCGTGTGTTGGCGTTCATTCTTTTGCACCTCGTGGAGCGTTGATTGTTGGAAGACGTGAAAAGTTCCGGAGGCGAGCCCTACCGTGCCAGCAGGACCCGCCCTAGTTTCCTACAGTGCAGGGATGGCAGGAAACTGTTCTGAGGTGTTTTGTTTTTCGCGGTCCGCGCGGCTTCCTTCCGGAAGCCAAGGCTTCATCCCGCTTTACTCCACGTTAATGGTGTAGTAGAAAGCCTTGGCCTTGGTGGCGTTAGAGATACCTCTCACTAGATCCAGGGAAATGTTTCCAGTGAGCCATTTAGCATGTGTTGCCAAGGCCATGTGTTTCAAGCTCTTATTATCTTCCCAGATTTATAAGCCTTCTTATGGTCCTCTGTGGGGCTCGAAGATTTTATCGTCCATCAGGCCGTGAACCTCTTGGAAAAGCTGTTTTAGGTTGCGGGCGTCGTACCGGTTGTACCTTACGAGCCTTTCAAGTGCTTCCTGATCGTCTTCCTGCTCGTACATTTTCCAGAGTTTTACAGCCTCCCTGCCGTCGATGTCCTCAAGTTCACGCTCGATACCGAAGTTCCTCTCTATCTGCTTCAATCCTCCGCTGACTCCCAGTCTGCGGCAGAGGTACATCAGGTCTATGTGCGGTTTCTCGATCTGGATGCCGAAGTTTTTCTCCAGGAACGGCTGGTCGAAGCGCCTGCCGTTGAACGAGACGAGGATGCTGGATTCGAAGAGTTCTTCTTGGAGCCGCTCTCCAGTCAGGTCCTGGTCCTTCACCAGGGTCACGTCTTGACCCGAGCGGTGGAAGCTTACTGTCGTCACGCTGTTCCTTTCGGCGTCGAGTCCCGTGGTCTCGATGTCGAAGAAGCAGGCGTTCTCCCGGAAGTTCTCGTAGAGCCTCCAGGTAGACTTGCTCGGGAGCTTCTGTCCGAAGAAGGGGGTGTTCCCGACCTCGAGGTTGCGCCGGGCTTTATCCAGGAACTCCGCGACACGTTTTTTCCTAGAGCCGCTTATCACATCGCTGTCGGGGAAATCATCCCAGTGCCTTACTCCTGCCTTCCAGAGTTTCTGCTCGGTTTTTTCTCCTATGCCTGGTGCCAGGATAAAGCTGTTTTCTATCCGCATAAAAATAAGAGAAAAATAAGAAGTTAAAGAGTTTACTGAGACGCCTTCACGTCCTCAGCCTGAACTGTCTTCCTGCCGGCGTGTTCAGCGTACTCCTTGGCCTGCTGGGCCCTGTCCTTCGCGTGTCTCTCCAGCTCGTCCCTCAGTTCACGGACGGCTCCTTCAGATACACGGTGGGCGCCAGCCTGCTTGATGATACGCTTCACCGGTGCCAGTGGTAGCTCTGCCATTGTTGTTCACTCCTCAGAAATCCTCTGATCTCCTGTAAACCTGTTTGAGGGGATATATTAAAAAGCCTGTTGTTTAAAGCCGTTGATCTGGTGCAAAAAGTGTTTAGAACTGGATAATGGTGAATCAGGGTACGATTCAGATTGCAGGGTGGTTTCGACCGGTTTTCAGGTGCTTTAAAATCAGAGTCTTTTCATATCGGTCTCTATCCCGTCTTCTTCTACCTCTGCAATCCCGTACCTTCCTTCAAGTACCGTTCCAGGGTTTATTAGCTGTGTGCCCCCTATTTCCACCCTTCCGGCCGACTCGTGTATGTGGCCGGTCAACACGAGGTCGAAATCCCTTTCCTCTACCAGCTCTCGGACCTCTTGGCTCCCGACATGGTCTCCGTCCGCGATGTCCAGCGAGGTGTTAGCTGGGGGCTGGTGGATAACCGCGACTTTCCTATCGGCACTCATACGCATGTAAAGCGTGTCAAGCGCTTTTTTAATCTCCCTTCCCTCGGGCTCGAAAGGCGTCCCGAAAGGAGTTATGCCGCCCCCGAATCCTACAGCCTCGAAATGCTCGAATGAGGCTATCTTCTTGTGGAGATTCATCCTGCGCCTGATGAGTTCGCGGACGCAGTCCTCTTCAGGATCCATGTTGCCAGGAACTGCTTTAGTCAGCTTTCCCTCCCTGTCGAAAGCGTCGAGCACCTCGTCAAGGTTGGACTGGTAGTCGTCGAAACTGTTGGCGTCGCCGAGATCGCCGGCACAGAGAACAGCGTCGTACTCCTCGCGCTCCAGGATTTTCTCCAGCTTATCGACCTCGCCGTGTATGTCGGTTACCAGTAGAACTCTCATGGGATACTAATTCGATCCGGCTGTTTTAATCCTATCCCAGCCTACTTAACTTTCGAAAGCCCGGCATTCAACATGGAAACCGAAATCCAGGTCATAGACGTTGACTACGTCATAGAGCAGGGAAGGCCGGTTGTCCGGGTTTTCGGGAAGGACGCTGACGGCAGGAATGTCCTGGCCAGGGACTCGGGTTTCCGTCCCTACTTCTATGCCATACCCGCGGAGAGTATAGCGGAGCTTGAGGAAGCGGTGGACGGAAAGAGGTTCGAGAAGGACGGCGAGGAACTACCTGTCAGGGATACCGAGAGAGTGGTGCGTGCCGACGGAAACGAGGAAAAGGAGGTTCTGAAGGTTTACACTGATGTCCCTCCCACCGTCCCCAAGCTGAGGGAAAAAGTGTCGAAGCTGGAGCAGGTCTCGGAAATCCGGGAGTTTGATATACCGTTCTACAAGAGGTACCTCATCGACAATCAGCTACCGCCCGTGGAATGGGTGGAGGTCTCAGGTGAGGAAAGGCAGTCCGGAGATTTCGAGACCGCTATTGAGCTGGATGATATATCAGAGGTTGATAGTGAAAGGGAGGTAGATTTCGAGAGGCTGGCCTTTGATTTAGAGGTATACGAGGACGAGATCATCATGGCTTCCTTCTACGCTGAAGGGTTCAGGAAACTTCTTACGACGAAGGATATCGACAGGGATTTCGTGGAGACGGTGGAATCAGAGAAGCGGCTGATAAAGAGATTCATGGAGGTAATAGAGCAGCGCGACGTGGATGTTCTCACGGGTTACAATACTGATGAGTTCGACTTTCAGGTGCTGAGGGAGAGAGCGGAGTATCGCGGACTGGAGCTTTCGCTGGGCCGGAACGGCGAGAGGATGAAGTTCAAGAGGAGGGGGAGGTTCTCGAGCGCCAGGCTGAAAGGCAGGATGCACCTTGACCTGTACCCGTTTATCGCCCACATCCTCTCACCTGGGCTTGAATCCGAGACACTGGACCTGGACTCCGTCGCTGAGGAGCTGCTGGGCAGGAACAAGGACGACCTTTCGTGGGAACAGATGAAGCAGTACTGGGAGCAGGAGGAGAACCTGGGGGTCTTCGCTGACTACGCATTGAAGGATTCGGAGCTGGCGTTCGAGCTGTCGGAGGAACTCGTTCCGCAGGTGATGGAGCTTTCCCGGATAACAGGCCTGATACCGTTCGACGCATGCCGGCTGACGTACGGCCAGCTGACTGAGAACTACCTTCTCCGTGAGGCCTTCGACAGGAGGATGCTCGCACCCAACAGGCCTCACAGGGATGAGAGAGGCCAGAGACGGAGGAAGGGCGCATACTCCGGAGGGTACGTCTACACCCCGGAGGCAGGTCTATACGAGGACATCGTCCTGCTCGACTTCCGCTCCCTGTATCCCACTGTGATGGTGGCTCACAACATCTCTCCTGACACTCTCAACCTTGAGGAGTGCGAAGACCGGTTCGAGATCGAGGAGTTCGACTATGACTTCTGCCAGGATGAGAAAGGTTTCTTCCCCGAGCTGATACAGCAGCTGGTTGAGGACAGAGCCGAACTCAAGCAGGATATGGAATCTCTTGATCCTGGTTCGAAGGAGCACCGGTCGCTGGATTCCCGGCAGAAGGCTGAAAAGATACTCGCGAACTCTTTCTACGGATACCTCGGCTATGATGGTGCGAGGTGGCACTCCCGTGAATGCGCGGAGGCGACTACATACCTGGGCAGGCGCTACATAAAGCAGGCTGTGGAAACCGCAGAGGAGGAAGGCTTCGAGGTCGTATACGGCGATACTGATTCACTCTTCCTGAGAGGGGAGGAGGTCAGAGACAGGATCGGGGGGTTCCTGGAGGAGGTCAACTCTGAGTTACCAGAATTCATGGAGCTCGAGTTCGAGGGCTATTTCGAGCGTGGCTTCTTCACCTCCACCTCGAGCGGTGAGGGAGCGAAGAAGAAGTACGCGCTGATGGATGGTGACGGGAACCTGAAGATTACGGGTTTCGAGCAGGTCAGGAGAGACTGGAGCCCGGTAGCGAAGGAAACCCAGAAGGAGGTGCTCAGGAAGATACTGGAGGATGATGCGGAAGAAGCGGCAGAGATAGTTAAGCGGACTGTGCAGAACCTCAGGGACGGTGAGGTACCGGTCGAGAAGCTCAGGATCTATACCCGGCTGACCAAGAAACCCGAGAACTACGAGTCGACCGCGCCACACGTTGAGGCAGCGAAGAAGGCGATTGAGAGGGGCGAAGATATCAACCCGGGTTCGACCATCGATTACGTTATCACGCGTGGAAGCGGAAGCATCTCATCGCGAGCGGAGCTGGTGAAGTACGCGGACAGCTACGACCCAGACTACTACATCGACAACCAGATAGTACCCGCCTCTTTGAGAGCGTTGAAGGTCTTCGGCTACACCGAGGACCAGCTGAAAGGCAAGGGAAAGCAGTCAGGTCT
>CAZAII010000004.1:0-25057 GCA_964485165.1 uncultured archaeon
AGCATCTCCTTGGCCTTGCGCATCTGCTTCTCTGCTTCACTCTGCCTTCTCATGGGAGGTAATGCTCCGCAAGGATTTAAACAGGTTATGGATTTACTACACCAGCTCAGTGAAGTTCTCCTTGAACTTTTCGTAGTAGCGAGGCTTCATGGAGGCTCCCGCGGCCTTCCGGTGACCGCCTGCTTCCGCGCCTTCCTTCACCGCTTCATCGGGAAGCGCTTCCTGCATCAGCTCTCCCAGGTCCACTCTTCCGGACTGGCACCTCGCCGAGACGTTGACCTCATTGTCACCTGTCTGGGCCACGATGTGGATCCACTCGGGTGTCTTCGCTGACATGTTGGTGGCGATGCTGGAGGTTATGTGGAAATCGCTCTCGATGTCGAAGAAGATTATCATCTTCTGCCTGTCGATCTGCCGTTCCTCCTCGTAGTTCTCCACCGCCCGGTTGAACTCGTCCTGCATCTCGAGGTACACCTCGTATATCTTCCGGTAGGCTTCCTGCGCTTCGAGTTCTTTCAGGTCCTCAGATGCCATCAGTGCCTCGTAGGCCAGCCCGGCGAAGTGCGCCGAATCCCGGTAAGGCTTGATGTTCAGGACAGAGGAGTACCGGCCGTACTCGCAGTTCTTCGCCAGCTGCTGCTGTTCAAGCTCTTCAGGAAGGTATGCCTCGTAGTCCTCGTTGAGCTTCTCGAAAAGTTCGGGACATGAGTCGACGCCGAAGTCCTGGATGACTCCCAGCCCCGCTATCCATCGAAGCTCTTCTTCCATCTCGAACTCGGCGGCGATGTCAAGGCATATCTTGCTGCAGGGGATGTAAACGTCCCCGTCTTCCGTCCGAGGGTTGACGAACGCCACGTCCGGCTTCCGGTCGAAGTTATGGTGGTCGACCACGAGCACATCCGCGTATTTATCGTCCAGCTCCTCAAGCTCATCTGCCCCGAGGTTGAAGTCGAGAACTATCAGCCGGTCCGCATCCTCCAGCAGGTCGCGGTCCTCGTCACCGAGATGGTAAGCCCTTTTCGACGGTATCTTGACCCTGTCCGCTGGTTTACCCCTCAGCCCCTGGAGAAGCTTCGAGATTATAGCAGCGGAGGCGCTGCCGTCCATGTCCCAGTGGTGGACGATGACCACTTTTTCTTCCGGTTTTATCTCTTCAAGGAAACCTGTAGCGGGTTTCAGGAGTTCTGATTTCATAGTATAGATTTAGGCGCTGGTACGCGAAAAACTGAATTCGACTTTCCAGTCCTCAAACTCTACTTCTCCCCGGTTTTCAAGGTGCTGACCCCCGTACTCGATACCTGAGAGGTTGATACGCTCTCTCAGGACGTCCTCGCTCTTCCTGATATCTTCAAAGTCGCCTTTCAGGACCAGCTCGACCTCGTCGCCGACATCCAGACCTGCTTCCTTCCTCTCCTGCTGGATGGCCCTCGCCACCTCGCTAACCAGCGCTTCACGTACCAGTTCCCCTGTTCTCTCGGTGTCGATGTAAACAGCTCCAAGCGAGAATTCCTCGCCCTCCCGGCCTTCCGGCACGAAAGTCCTGACATCGAACATCTCCGGTTCGAGGTGGAAGCCTTCCAGCTCTACCGTCTCGCCGCTTTCGACCTTTTCCGCCAACTCTGACTCGTCGGCTTTTGAAAGGGCTTTTTCGACCCTTGAGACATCGTCGCCCAGTTCAGGGCCTGCGTTTGCGTAGTCCAGCTTGACCCTGTAGTCGAGCTCCACCTTTTCGAACTCGACCTCCTTCGCGTTCAGCCGTTCCTCCATCAGCTCTTCAAGATCCTCTACGGCCTGCCTGACATCCGTATTCCCGCTGACCGTGACCTTCTTCACCGGGTGGCGCAGCTTGATTCCCTCTTCCTGCCTTAACCGCGCGACCGCTTCCTCGACCTCCTGTAATATATCCATGTCCTGCTCCAGTTCCTCGTCTACCATCGCTTCGTCTACCCTTGGGTAGTCCTGCAGGTGTATCGACTCCTCTCCTTCCCACAGGTACTCCGCGAGGTAGGGTGTGAAAGGTGATATCGCTTTAAGCAGTTCGGTTGTTACGTGTCTAAGTGTCCATTCCGCGGCTTTCCTGTCTTCGCCATCGTAGCCGGGCCTGAGGCGGTCCCTTATCATCTGGATGTAGGAACGGGACAGGTCGTTCTTCGTGAACTCCTCTACCGCCTCTGCGGCTCTATATGCGCTGTAATCTGGTTCGGTGGATGCTGCTCTTACGTCTTCAACCATCGAGTTCAGCCGGGAGATTATCCACCTGTCTTCGAGCTCCAGGCTGCCCGGTTTTTCGACGCCCGATGTGTATGTGTCCCGGTAGTTGTACGTGTTCCACAGTATGTTCATGAAGTCGAGGTTCTCGTCCATCTCGTCCCAGCGGAAGCTCCAGTCCTCGCTGGGATCCTTCGATAGTATGTAGAACCGGAGTATGTCGCGGCCGTACTTCTCGATGGCCTCCTGTGGCGATACCACTATACCCTTCGACTTCGACATCTCACGACCCTCCAGCATGACCTTGCCGTGATAGATAACGCTGTCGAAAGGTCGCTGTTCAAAAGTCATCATGGATGTTATGAACTGGCTGTTCCACCAACCTCTTATCTGGTCGAAGCCCTCGAGCTCCAGATCTACGGGACCCTCCTCCTCGAAGCTGAAATCAAGCTCGGGATTCCTGAGAGATGCCCACGGCGCGACTCCTGAGTCGAACCAGACATCGAGTACGTCGGGTATCCTTGACATAGTGCCGCCGCAGTCCTCACAGTCCAGCTTGACGCGGTCGATGTATGGGCGGTGAAGGTCGTCCGGCACCTCGGGCAGCTCGGACCGGTCTCCTACCACGGTGGTGTTATCACAGTCCTCGCACTCCCATATAGGGAGCGGTATACCCCAGTAGCGCTGGCGCGAGACCGGCCAGTCACCCAGCTGTTCGAGCCACTCGTGGAACTTCTGGCCGGCCCAGTCCGGCACCCAGTTGACCTCATCATTCGCATCGAGTAAATCGTCCCGGAACTGTGTCGAGCCGAAGAACCACTGCGGAACCGCGAGCTGCAGTAGAGGTGTGTCACATCTCCAGCACTTTGGATACTCGTGGTGCACGCTACCTGAGTGCAGCAGTGCGCCTGCCTGGTAGAGATCTTCCTTTATCTCTTCGTCCGCGTCCTTGACGTACATCCCCTCATACTTGCCCGCCGTCTCGTCGTACTCTCCTTTCAGGTTGACGGGGTTCAGAAGCTCCAGACCCTCTTCCTGCCCCATCTCGTAGTCCTCTTTACCGTGTCCAGGGGCGGTGTGAACCAGTCCGGTTCCTGACTCCAGGTCGACGTATCTCTCCGAGAGTACAACGCGGCCTTCCACATCCTCCTGTAGCCGGACGTGCTCTTCCAGAGGGTTGTCGTACTTTATCCCCTCTAGCTCTTCCCCGTCGACGGTTTCAATAATCTCGTAATCCTCGACCTCGAACTCCCCCATCAGGTCGTTGACCAGCGCCGATGCGATCCAGACCTTTCTGTCATCGAACTCCACAAGCGAGTACTCGTACTCCGGGTTGACCATGATGCCTGTATTGGAGGGCAGGGTCCAGGGCGTCGTGGTCCAGATCAACAGTTCCTCGTCGCTATCCTTTGCCGGGAAAGCGACGTATACCTCCGGGTCTTCGAGCCGCGTGTACTCGATCTCGTTGTAGGCCACAGCGGTCTCGCACCGGGAGCAGACGTGGACGCTGTAGCGGTCCTTGTATAGGTAACCTTTCTCGTAGGCCCGCTTGAACGTGGTCCAGGCTCCTTCTATGTAGTAGTCGTGGTAGGTTATGTAGGGGTTCTCCCATGTCATCCAGACGCCCATGTCGTTGAAGTCCTGGTTCATCTCCTTGATGTGCATATCGACGAACTGCTTGCACTTTGCCACGAAGTTGTCGACCCCGAAGTCCTCTATGTCCTGCTTCTTCTCGAAGCCCTCCTCTTCCTCCACCTTGTTCTCGATGGGGAGGCCGTGGACGTCGTAGCCGGGCTGGGAGTGGACATCGAAACCCAGCTTCCTGTGGAAACGGAGGTAATAGTCCTTGAGTATCTTGTTCATCCCGGTGCCCATGTGGATCGAGCCGGTCGCATATGGAGGGCCGTCTAAAAAGTAGAAGCGTTCTTCGCCTTTGTTCCTGTCCAGCACCTTTTTCCTCGTACCGTTTTCCTCCCAGTCCTGCTTGACCTCCTCTTCTATCTCATCAGGGTCATACTCAGTCATAGTCGCTCACTCGCTTCTGAAAGTTAAAAGGGTTGTTACAATATCTCTCTCAGAAACCGGCTTTTGTAATACAAAAATACCTTATAAGGCCTTATATAGGTTATATGTATTACAGAATCGGGTCTATCTCCACTCGTAGCTCTTCCCATCCCAGTGGCCGCTCCTGTTCCGACCTCTGTCTCTACCTGCTGACTCCTTCTCCTCATCTTCATCCTGGTTTTCAGGTTCTTCCGCTTCCTCCTCTTCCTCTCCTCTTTCTTCAGGTGCCTGCCCTTTCTCTTCCTTCCCAGTTCTTCCGCCGCCGAGGCCTCCTTCGAGGAGTTTGTCCGCGACACTTCCCTCGGTGAACTCCTGGCCCGCAGGATGTGCCTCCTTCTTTTCCTTTGCTGCCGTGGAGGCGCCTGACATCGCCTGCCGGATGTCTTCCAGCTGCTGTCTCAGCTCCTCCTTCTGCGGGAATATCGCACCGGTTGGCGTTCCAGCGTTCTCCTCTCCCTTGAACCTTGGGAAGACCTGTATGTAGGCATGAGGTAGCATCTGTCCCCCTGCCTCCTCTACGTTGACGGTTATGGATACCCCGTCCGCGTCGAGGCCGTTCTTCGCTTTTTCCGCGACCTCGCGCGTCAGATCCATGGCTTCCTGCCATTCTTCGCCAGAGAGGTCGAGCACGCTGTCGGTGTGCTTCTTCGGCACGACCATCGTATGGCCCTTTGCACGGGGGTTGACCTCCAGCCATGCGTAGAAGTTGTCAGTTTCACCCACAGTGTAGAGCTGGTCGGGGTTCGCTATCAGCTGGCAGAAAGGACACTGTTCGTCGGCCATATAAAGGATTTGCCCGGCAACGCCTTTATAAAAGTAGGCGGTGATTGGTGGTTACAAGATTTACAGGTGCATTTTCATGTCCGAAGAAGAATTTGACGACGATTTTGAACAGGATTTCGAAGACGACTTCGAAGAAACCCCAGAGGAAGAGGTAGAGCTCGAGGATGAAGTCGGGGAGGAAGACGACTTTGAGACGGAGAACCAGGACTTCGACGACGAGTTCGAAGAAGAAAGCGATGACGGAGACTCCGGAGAGGAGTTCGACAAGCCTGTCGCAGAGGGCGACGTGGTAGAGCTGGAAATCGAGGACCTCGGAAGCAAGGGCGACGGAATCGCGAGAGTCGAGGGATTCGTGATTTTCGTGCCTGGCGGAGAGGTCGACGAGACCTACGATGTCGAGATCACCTCTGTGGGAAGGAAGTTCGCCTTTGGAGAGATAGTGGACTGAGAACGCCGCTATCCAAGCTTTTTATCTTTTCTACTTTTCATTTCTATCATGGATTACCAGGATATAGCGCTGGCCTTGATCCTTCTTTCCGGGTTCGCCGGCCTCTATCTTGCGCTGAACCCGATGGTACTGGTAGATTCAATGGGAGAGCCGCATGACCACACCGGTCACGACCACGGCAACGAGTCGGAGGGATTTGTCTACGGTTCGACCCACGAGCACGCGCTTTTCTACCTCGTGGTTAATGGCACGGAGTTAAGCTTCCTGGAGCCTGAATACCAGCTCGCCGCCCCTTATGTCCATCTGGAGAACAACAACTCCCATATAGTCCATAAACACGCCTTGGGAGTCACCTGGAACGATTTCTTCGAGACTATAAACGTCTCCATCAACTCCATGGAAAGTGATGTGTGTGTCGTGGCCAAGGGTGAGCGGTACTGTGGCGAGGGCCTGATTGCGCTGAACGGTGAGCGGCAACCTGATCTGGGCAAAGAGATACGGCAGGGTTCGAACATGGTGATAGTTATCGGGAACCGGTCGGAGCGCACGTTTGAAAGATACAGAGGCAGGCAGCTCCCCCGGCAGTACAAGCCGTCTGAAACCCGTGGAAGGAGGCTTTAAGTATGGAACACGTCCTGGTACGTTACAGCGATATAGGCACGAAGTCCCGCTACGTCAGGCACCAGATGACCGCAGTTCTCCGGCAGAGGGTCGAGGACCGGCTGGAGTACGAGGATATCAGTTATGGGAGAGTCTCCAGAGAGCCCGGCAGGGTAGTTGCGGAGACTGAAGAAGCGGTCAGGACCGCGGAAGTTGTCGCGGAGGTGCCGGGTGTGGCATCGACCTCGCCAGTTTTCAGGACAGAGCCCGATATCGACGCGCTGAAGCAGGCTTCCCAGGAGTTCGATTTCGGGGACAGTTTCGGGGTGGACGCGAGACGGGCAGGTGAACACTCTTTCACCAGCAAGGATGTCGAGGAGGAGGTCGGTGCTGCGGTCGAGGAAGCGGAGGAGATACCGGTTGACCTAGATGACCCGGACACTTGGCTGGGGATAGAGGTGAGGTTTGAAGATGCCTACCTCTACACAGATACCTTCGACGGTCCGGGCGGCCTCCCTGTCGGCACCCAGGAAAGTCTGGCGGCACTTATAAGCGGAGGGATAGACTCTCCGGTCGCGGCTTACCAGGTCATGAAGAGAGGGTGCGACATCCTGCCGGTCTACTTCTACAACAGGCCGATAGCGGCCGAGGACCACTGGCTCCGGTTCGGGGCGTCGGTGGAAAAGCTCAGGAGGTTCCATCCTTCGAAGGAGTGGAGGGCGTACCGTGTGGATATGGAGGATGTGAACGCCGAGCTGCTGGAGGTGGGAAGAGGACGTATGCTGCTGCACCGGATAGTGATGTTCCGCGTGGCAGAGAAGATAGCGGAGAAGGAGGGTCTGAAGGGTGTCGTCACGGGAGAGGCGATAGGCCAGAAATCCTCTCAGACGCCGTCGAACCTCGCGGCCACATCTTCTGAGGTCGATATACCGGTTTTCAGGCCCCTGCTCACGTGGAACAAGCAGGAGATAGTTGAAACTGCCAGGCAGATCGGTACTTATGAAGATGCATCTATAGCGTCTGCATGCAGTACTATGGCGCCGGAGAACCCTGCCACGGAGATGAATGAGGAGAATCTTGAAGAACTCCAGAGTGAGGTGGATATAGAGCGCCTGGTGGAGCTCGGTTGGGAATCCGCCGAGAAAGTAAATCTGTAGCACCGAAAAGGTTATATACCCTGCACTGAGTCTGAAAGGTTATGACCCTGAAAGAGAAGAAAGAAGAGGCTGAAGCGATTCTTGACTCGGCGGAAATGCTGCTTGAAACGTTCGGGGGCACGGGCGGACCCGCGAACAAGCTCAGGAAGAAGATAACTGAGCTTGAGGAGGAGCTGCAGGACCCTGAGTCCGAGCAGAAGCTGAACCAGCTGATATCGGAGATAAAGGAGCTCATGGACCAGCTCCAGGACCAGCCGATGGAGGAGGGTCACGAGGACGAGATGGGTATGGGCCCCGACCCCGAGGACGAGATGGGTATGGGTCCGGACGACGACGTTCCCCCATTCTAGACCCGCCAGACGTTTATAATCAAGTTACCAGGTTGGATTCCATGAGGAAGGACCGGATGGAGGTCAGGAGGTTTGAAGGCGAGAAAAACGCGCTCCGGCACTGGCAGGAGATTTCTGCCCCTTATGCCGTGGTCAGGAACACTTTTCTCCTGCTTCTGGCCCGCTACATGCCCCTTAAGCTCAAGAACTCTCTTCTGAGGCTCGCAGGTGTAAGGGTGGGAGAAAACGCCTCTATAGGCCTCGGTGCGATGTTCGATATCTTCCGGCCCGGGTTGATTTCTATCGGTGCGAACACCACTATAGGCTACAATGCCACAGTTCTCGCCCACGAGACCATGCAGGATGAGTTCAGGCTTGGAGAGGTGGAGATTGGTGAAGACGTACTGATCGGTGCCAACTCTACTGTTCTTCCTGGCGTGGTGATAGGGGATGGTGCGACGGTATCCGCTAACTCTCTGGTGAACCGGGACGTTGATGAGGGTGAGTTCGTGGGAGGAGTTCCGGTCAGGGACCTCTCTCCCGCAGATGATGGTAGCTGATTCCCACAGCTACGGCTGTTAGAGTAAAGGCGGCGATCATCGCGGGACTCACAGGATGGCCGTGAGGCGCGTAGATACGGGTGTGAAGGTCGAGCAGGTAGTCGAACAGGTCGTTTACCAGGAACCAGGATGCCGCTACTGCGAGATGCCTGAGATCGAAATCCGTGTAGTCGAGGACGAGGAAAGCCTGGAGGAACATCAGGAGGTGGGAGAAAAGGAGGAAAAGGTACATGGGAAGCGGGTTTGAGCTGAAGAAGGTGTCGAAGTAGAAAAGCAGGATGAAGACGGTCCAGAGCCCGTACTTGATGTTGGCGATTGCGGCCAGGGCTTCTAAGGTTCCGGATCTGCGGTCCTTCAGGTAGAGCAGAAGAGAGGCGGCCATGAGGAACGTGGCTATGGGCGAGTCTGCGACGAAGATCCAGAGGTGGGGTGCTGTAGCGGCGAACTGCTCCCGGTAATAGTAGAAGCCGAACGCAGTCCCGGCCAGGTTGATGAGTATGATGGGAAGCGTGAACCTGGAAAGTGAAAGTTCCCTGAGCTTCTCCGGCAGTACCTGGACCATGTAGAACTTATTTGCTGCGGCTTTTTTCTATCTCTTCCTCGAGCTCGAGTCCCTCGACAAGGTTCTGGTAGCCTTTCCTGACAGTCACCTCTGTCACACCCACCGCTTCTGCAATCTCCTGCTGTGTTACCTCCTCACCCTCCAGTTTCGAGGCCAGGTAGAGCGCAGCTGCTACTATCCCGTCCGGGCTCCGTCCAGCGAGCAGTTCTTCCTCTCTAGCGTTCTCTAATATCCTGCGGGCGCGTGCCTGTGTTTCTCCTGTCATACCGATCTGTGATCCGAAACGGGGTATGAAATCCTCGGGGTTGACCGGTACTATCCGGAGGTCCAGCTCTCTTGCGACGTACCTGTAGGTCTTTCCGAGTTCTCTCTCGGTTATGCCGGCTTCATCAGCGATTTCCGACATCGTCCGGGGGACGCCGTGGTTCCTGGCGGTGACGTAGATAAGAGAGGCTGCGATGTGCTCTATCCGCCTTCCCTTGACCACTCCCTGCTCAAGCGCCTTCTCGTAGAGTCTTCCGGCTTCCTCGAGCACGGATTTAGGGAGTTTCAGCATAGCTACGAGCCTCTCCATCTCTCCAAGGGCGAACTTCATCCTTCTCTGGCGGGACTCGTCGAGCCTTCTCTGCCATTTCTTCATCCTGTAGTACTGGCCGCGCTTGCTGGGGGAGACGTCTCGAAGGCTTCCGCTTCCTATCTCGGTGGACATGCCCCGGTCGGCCTTTGTGTAGGTTATCGGGGCGCCTGTACGCTTGATCTTCTCCCGTTCCTCGGAGGTGAAGGCTCTCTGCTCTGGTGCAGATTCCTCTATCATCTCTTCCTCTATGACCGTGCCGCACTCCCTGCAGAGCAGTTCGGCTCTCTCGGTGTTCCTCCTGAAAGAGGTGGAACCACATAACGGGCATTCAAGCCCTTTATCGCTATTTTCTTCAGAATCTGGCATTCTCCCTACCCGACCAATCTAAGATGAACCCCAAACTTCTTATCCTTTTCGCTTACCACCTGGAAACTGCGTCTGAGCTGTTAAAAGCAGGTTATCTATCCAAGGAGGTATTTGAGTCCGGGATTGTTCCGGACGATTTCTGTATCCTCCAGGTATTCGTCGATTCCGACTATCCGTCCGGCGCCGAATGCACCGAGTCCGAACAGGAGGAGCGCGTAGACCACGTGGTCGTCGACCACCCATCCGTGTGCCAGTGGAAGTCCCTGCATGATACCGCCCTCAAGACTGGAGGCCCAGAAGAGCATCATCATGGTCGCCGAGCCCAGGGAGCTGAACCTGACAAGGAGTCCCAGCAGGAGTCCTAGACCTGTAAGTGTCAGTCCCCATATGACGAGCGCGTCTACCATCGGGTTTCCCGCCATCACCGCCCACACCTCTACCAAGGGATTGCCTGCTGGCACGTTCTGGAGGTAACCCGCCGCGGTCCAGGAGGGATCCAGAAGCTTCTGTATTCCGGCCTGGAAAAGTATCCATCCCATTACTATACGGAGCGAAAGGATGGAGTAGCCAACCCAGTGATCCGAGTATTCGAACGAGACATCTCGTCCGAACATCTCTGCCCTCAGTTCCCGGTCTGACATAACTGGAATAACTGCCTGCTCCCTTATAAAGCTATTCTGCCTGCTGAGGTGGTTTAGGCGGGCCTAAAACCCGTTTCCCGCGGTCTACCAAGATTAATAAACAAGACCACATGAAACTGTTTACATGGATAGAGGCACCGTTCTGAAGATTATCCTTGTCTTCTCGGTGATCGGGATCGGGGTCGCGGGCTACCAGACCTATGAGCATTACTACCTGGACTCTGCGATATGCGACCTGAGCAGTACTTTCTCATGCTCTGCGGTCACCGGTTCCGAATACGGGGAGTTCCCGCCGGCCTCGGGGATAGCGACTGCCTTCCTGGGAATGCTCTGGTGGGCGGGAGTTATCTTCCTGACTAATGATCTGCGGGGCGGCGAGAAAAGGTACGACAACGAAGAGTTCTATCTCTTCAGCTGGCTTGGTTTCGGCATCCTGTTCATGCTATACCTGCTCACCGTGGAACTCTACATACTGCCCCAGCAGACGGGCGAGCTCATAATATGTCCTTTCTGCACCGTCCAGCACGTGCTTATGGTGCTAGTATTCTTGGTGTCCTTCAAACTGCTTGAGAAACCTCTGGGAGAATATCTAGAGGACGTATTTTACATGGAGGTGGAGGAAGAAAGTGGCGAAGAGGTTTGACCCGAAGCCGTTCTTCTTCCTTGGCGTCGTTGCGGTTATCGCTATAGGAGGATATTTCATACTCACACCGCCGGATGCCGGCAAGAACTATCACGAGTTCGCATCCTGTCTTGCGGACAAGAATGCTACAAAATATGGTTTCGACGCGTGCCCGCACTGTAACAAGCAGAAAGCGATAATCGGCAGGGAGGCCTTCAGGAAGAACTTCTCCAGCAGAGGCTACTATGTCAAGTGCCGTCCAGAGTCTGAAGCCAGCGAGCGACTCGGTGAAACGGCTAACAGGATTTCAAGCGTTGAACCGGTTGACCCTTCGACGACACAGGGACAGGCCTGCGAGATCAACGTCGGTGAGGGAACCCCGACATGGGTGATCGACGGCCAGAAGTACGTCGGCGAGCAGAGCCTTGAAGAGCTTTCTGAGGCCACGGGCTGTCCACTACCTGAAGGCTACCAGAAAAGGGAGGATGTAGGAGGATTCACGCCGGAGGAGAACAACAGTGGCTGAGTTCACATTCACGTTACCGATCCTGGGAACGATTGCCTTCCAGGAACTTGCACTTCCTGCTGTAGTTCTCGGTGCGGCCATCGACTCAGTGAACCCATGCGCCTTCGGTGTACTGATCTTCCTGATGACGTACCTGACGAAGGTGTTCGACCGGAAGAGTACTGTACTGATCGGAGGACTCCTGTATACATCAGCGGTCTATATTACTTACTTCCTCGCAGGTCTTGGACTTCTCAGCGCGGTCCAGAACCAGGCGGTTTCCTACTGGTTCTACTGGCTCGCGACCTTCGTGGCGTTCTCAGCTGCGGCATTCGAGATAAAGGATTTCTTCTGGTACGGCCGCGGCGTTTCGCTTGATATGTCCATAATACCTGGTTCTTCGAACAGGATAAAGATGTGGACCAGGAAGATGCAGACCATCTCAAAGGAAAGACCCAGGACCGCACTGGCGATGACTCTGCCCATAGGGTTCGGTGCGGCCGCCTTCGAGTTGCCGTGTACCGGTCAGGTATACTTCGCGATCCTCGGTCTTATCAGTGCTTCGGGTGCTGGTCCCGAAACATGGGTGCCCTGGCTTCTACTCTACAACCTGATATTCGTGGCGCCCTTGCTGATTATTACTGCATTGATGTACATCGGTATGTCGTCAGACCGGCTAGAGAGATGGAGGAAGAAGAACCGCCGATACATGAGGCTCCTGATGGGCCTGTTCCTTTACGGTCTCGGGATCTTCCTGCTCTACTTTACCTTCAACCAGTTCCCTGTCAAGGTGGCGGCCACCAGCGGCAGGGCAGCCACCTTCCTGCTGTTAGCTTCACAGGTCAGCATCATCGGATACGTGCTCTATAAGGGCTACGTCAAGTGAAGGAATGATTCAAAAGCCTCAGTGAGCATCCTGGATATATGTACGGGAAGATACTCATACCGACCGATGGAAGCAAGGGTGCGGAGGTCGCTGTCGACCACGCCCTTGAGATAGCTGGCAAGTTCGATGCCGAGATACACGTGCTTTACGTGGTTGACCTGCGTGTCAACCGTGTGTCGGAGATATTCTCCGACATGATTGGAGAGTTCGAGGAGGTGGGCGAAAACGCCACCGCCGCGATAAAGGAGAGGATAGAAGAAGCCGACCTCGACGCTGTAACCGAAGTAACACGTGGCGTTCCATCGCGTTCCATAAAGGAATACGCTGAGGAAAACGGTATCGACCTCATCGTCATGGGAACCCACGGCAACACCGGTCTCGACCGGCTGCTTTTAGGAAGTACGACGGAGAAAGTTTTGAGGACTTCAGAAGTGCCGGTGATGACCGTAAGACGGAATGAGTGAAATAGCGATAAATACCCAAATGCTAGCTATGTTTGAAACGCCGGCGCCCGGTTCGAAACTGCGACTGCAGTTTCTGTACCCCTAGAAAACTCCCCGAGTTTTCGGGGATTTGAACCGTCAAATCCGGGAAGTGGAAACGCCGGCGCCCGGATTTGAACCGGGGAGGGCCGTCACAGCCCAGCAGATATCTCGTTTTTCCAAGGACTTCTCATCATCGCAGCTTCTCAGCCGCTCCAGCATACCTGCCCAGGACGAGCTCGAATCTGCCGCGTTCAGCCAGACTCCGCCACGCCGGCATATCTGTGATTTGCTTGGCGCACAGAGACTCTTACAAGTTTCGCACGCCGACATAGGTTCACCAGTAACAGTATGAAAACTGAACGTGCCTGAAGTTTTTATTTAGTTGTATGCACGAAACTATCCAGTATGGAATACGGCTCAGTGATTTTCGACATGGATGGCGTCGTCCTGAAGTTCGACGGCGGCAACAACTTCAAGTGGAAGTACGATGCGGTCAGGGACGCGCTCCGGCAGAAAGGCGTGAATCCTGACGGCATGTCTAGGCTTGACCTTGACGCCTTCATGGGTGACCAGGGAGTCGAGAAATGTGTGGATGCCTGTGAGGGGCATGGCATAGATCCCGGAGAGACCTGGGAGCTGATAGCCGAGAAGACTACTCGTGCAAGAGTCAGGATGATGAAGGAGGGGGCTTTCCAGCTATATCCTGACGCCGAGAACGCGATAGATGCTCTCCGGGAGGAAGAGGTCGAACTGGGGCTCATCAGTAACGCGCCAGAGATGGCTGTCGAGGCCACGGTCAGTTTCTACGGACTGAAGAGTGAGCTCGAGTTTTTCCGTGGTATAACCAGTTTCCGGGACCTGCTCTCAAGGAAGCCGCATCCCGATCATCTAGAGTTCGCAAAGGCAGAACTCAAGCGGAAACCCTTCCTCTACGTCGGTGACGCTGAATCCGATATCATAGCCGCCAGGGAGGCCGGTATGGACTCTGTCTGGGTGAAGCGTGATGGAGGCGCGATGGATGTCAAGCCGGACTACGAGGTCGAAAGCCTGGACCGGCTGGTGGAGATAGTCGAGGGATGATGAGCTACGATTCGGTTATATTCGACAAGGATGGTGTACTCCTGGACTCGCTTTCTGGCGGCTACAAGTATGCCGACCGGATACGTGTCGAGGAACTCCAGAAGCGTGGAATCGACACGGACGAGGAGGAAGCCAGGACTATCGTACAGGCCCGCCACCGCAGCGAGCTTGAAAGCTTTATGGAGGAGAAAGGACTCTCGTGGAAAGACATACAGGAAATCGAGAAGAGGATAGCCTCGGTGAAAAACAGGAAGATAATAGAGGGGGAGATAGAGCTTTTTCCCGGTATCGAGAGCCTGCTGGAGAGTATCGATGCTCCGAAGTCTGTGGTCAGTAACGCGCCCTGGCGGAACACCTGCTTCACTATGTTCTACTTCCGCATCGGGAAATACTTCGAAAGGGTGGAGTCGCCTTCTCTGGATGACCTGAAAGGCTACCTCAGGATGAAGAAGCCGAACCCTCTGATGGTGGAGAGGGTGATAGGATCCATGGACGCGGACAACGCGCTCATGGTGGGTGACAGCCAGGACGATATCGAGGTCGCGCATAACGCTGGTATAGATTCCTGTCTCGTACACAGGAGGAGCGAGTTCGAGGCGGAGCCAACCCACGAGATAGACAGCATCACAGAGCTTCTTCGTATCTTGGACTCCTGACTTAAAAATCTGGGCTTCCAACCCGCTAACATGGCCGACGAGGAATGCTCGAAATGTGGCGAAGAGGCGGTCATCTACAGGGAGTACGAGGGCAGAGGGCTCTGCGAGAAGCATTTCTCTATCGATATCAACCGCCAGGTCAAGCGCACCGTGAGGAAGGGCAGCCTGGTCGAGTCCGGGGATACCATAGCAGTGGGTCTTTCCGGCGGGAAAGACTCTGCAGTGCTTCTTGACCAGCTTGTGGAGATATTCGGGGAAAGACCCGATATAGATATAGTTGCGGTAGCAGTACACGAGGGGATAGACGAGTACCGGGAGAGATCGATTGGTGCGGCCCGTGAACTTTGCGAAGAACTCGGCGTCGAACTGCATGTTGGGCGGTACGAAGATTACTACGATCTGGAGATGGACGAAGTCGCGGGAGCAGGCGAACGCGGCAACTGTACCTACTGCGGTATCATGAGAAGGGACCTCCTGAACCGGCTTGCCAGGGAAATCGATGCGGACAAGATAGCTATCGGCCATAACCTTGATGACGAGGCCCAGGCCATAATGATGAACTATATCAAGGGTGACAGCAAGCGACTCGCAAGGATAGGTGCGAGGACTGACGCGGTCTCGCACGACAAGTTCGTGCCGAGGATAAAGCCGCTCATCGACTGCATGGAGAAGGAGATAGCCCTCTATTCCCGGATTCATGGCCTCGGGGTTATAGACAGGTGTCCTCACGTCCAGGAGTCAACGTTGCGCCCGATGGTGAAGAGCTTCCTGAACCGGCTGGAATCCGAGATGCCGGGCACGAAGCACTCGATAGTGTCGCAGGGCCGGAGGATATCCGAACTAGTCGATAAGGATATCGACTGGGAGGAGAACGAGCTGAAGGAATGCGAGGAATGCGGGGAGCCGTGTTCAGGCGAGGTTTGCAGGAAGTGCCAGTTACTCGCCGATATAAAGAAGGCGGCTGGAACGAGCGACGAGCATGACTACCGCGTGGAAGGCTAGGACTACCTCTCGACTTCGACAGTGACTTCTTTTTCGTCAAGAGGGTTATCTGTCGTTTCCTGGCTGGAATTGAAGACCCTCAGTTTGAGGTCTTTTGACCCAGAGTCGAGGCTTCCGAGTGCGCCGGGATTCCCTGTGACTATCACGGTTTTTTTCCGTGTCACGCTTCCACTGGGTGCGTCGCCCATGAAGTAGACGTACTGGGCCTGGTTGTCAAGCGAATCGTTGACCTGCGCGATATCTATCTTCGTGATTTCTACGGTAAAGGAGTCTGGCCGGTCGTAGTTGTTCTTTACCTGGAAAGTAAGTTCTGAGGAGCTGTTGCCTTCCAGTTCTATTCTGTCCGTAGATGTCACTATTTCTGGAGAGTTGTCGACGCATCCTGATGCAGCTACTGCCAGCGCCACTACGATTATCGCCTTTAGGTGATCCATAGTCCCCAATTGGTCGCCTCTATTGTTAAATCATTCTCAAAGAGGTGGCTTAGATAGAAATCTGCAAAATCACCTGCGCTATCCGGTTTCTCCGTAAAAGGTAGCCTGGGTCCAGAGATCCTGCCTTAATGCCTGATACTGTCTTCTGACCGCTATCGAGTTACCTATCCTGTATCTGCTGTCTCCCTTCAACCTCCTGAATGTCGGAGAACCGATACTTAGACGGTGAAGGTATCTTGAGGTCGGAAGCACTTCCTTTTTGAGGTCTACCATCTCTATGTTCCTGAAACCGGTGCGCTGGAGCTTATCATGGAACTCGTTCAAACTCGGGACTTCCTCTATGGCCCAGCCTTCCAGTAACTCTCTAACTGTTTTTTCTTCATGCCGTGTAAGCTCCTTCTTCCTGCGGAACCCATCTGATACCGCGATCCGCCCCCCTTTCTTCAGTCCTTTTTTGGCAGCCTGCAGGAATGATTCTTTGTCGCTGGAGTAGCAGATACTTTCTATACCCAAAATCACGTCGAAATCGCTGTTCTCGTAGGAAAATTTCTCAAAATCCCGCTGTTGGAACCTTGTCTTTTCTTCGACGCCTTCGGATTGCGCAAGTTTCCTGGCGTATTCGAGGCTGTCTTCATCCAGATCTATGCCAACTACATCCGCCCCTGTTCTGCCTGCGATCCTGACCGATGTTCCCCCCATCCCGCATCCTGCGTCCAGCACTCTTTCTCCCTCCTGTATGCCTGCAACCTGGATGACATGGTCGATCCTGTTCATCACTGCCGCTTGTAGCTCTCTTTTCGAAAGCAGCCCCAGGGAGAACAACAGTTCTTCTTTCCAGCTCCGGTCGTAGTCGCCATCGTGCAGTCCAAAGTGCATCGAGAAGTGTTTTTCCGCTCCAAAGGATCCAAAATAGTCCTCCCTGCATGTTTCGTAGTAATCTAGGATTTCGCCCTGGTCCATGGTCTCTTTTTACTGGATCAGATTTAAATCTGGTCAAACTTCACCAAACCTAATTTAAGCTCACAGGGGAACACTTTCTTAGTTAGATAATGAAAGCGATAGTACTCGCGGGAGGTCACGCAACCCGGCTCTGGCCGATAACCAAGGACCGGGCCAAGCCCCTTCTACCTCTCGCTGACAGGCCTATAATAGACTACATGATGGAGGAGCTTGATGGCGAGGTTGACGAAATCATAATATCGACCAACAAGAAGTTCGCGGACGATTTTGAGGACTATCTCGACTTCTTCGACAGGCAGGCGCGTGTCGTGGTCGAGAACCAGGACAGCGAAGAGGAGAAGCCAGGGACGATAGGTGCTATCATCAACCTGATAGAGAAGGAGGAGATAGACGACGACCTCCTGATAGTCGGCGGCGACAACTACTTCGGCTTCAGTTTCCACGAACTGCTTGATTTCTGCAGGGAAAGGAACGGTCCAGTTAACGTGGTCTACGATGTCGAGGACTACGATATGGCCTCCAGCTTCGGCATAGTGGATGTAGAGGAGGACCGCATAACAGGATTCGAGGAGAAGCCGGATGAACCACCTTCTACACTCGCTTCCACTGCGTGCTACTACTTTCCCCGTGAGCACGTCTCGCTGTTCCACGAATACGAGGAGCATTTCAGGGAGAGCGACATACCCGCGGACAAGTACCTCGATGAACCCGGACGCCTTATCGAGTGGGCCCACGAACAGGTTGAGATGTACGCCTTCCGTTTCAGCGGCGACTGGTTCGACATCGGGACCCAGGAAGGCTACCTGAAGGCCCAGCGGGCGGTGATGGATGAGAACATCATCCACGGCACCACGAGCAACTGCGAGATCGGCGAGAACGTCATGGTCATGGAGGGCGCCGAGCTGGAAGATGTCAGGATAGAGAACAGCATAGTCTTTCCCGGGGCAAAGGTTAAGGATTCCGAGATAAGGGATTCGCTGATAGACAAGAACTCGGATATAGAGGGCGCGGACCTCAACGGGGCGATAATAGGGGCTCACACGACGCTTTAATCCATATCAGGTAGCACCGAACCGCGAATCTGTTTCCGGCAGCCCGTTGGTGCCGGTCCCCATGGACGCGGACGAAGGAAATTCCTGGGGCGGAGTTCCTGCGGAGTTATCTGGTTCGCCGTCGTAGTTAACGTCCCTGTAGTCCTCGAAGTAGAAACCTACCTCAGGATCATCAGGGTCGAAATCCTCATAGATTGTTTCCAGCTGCCCGAGGCCGTACCTCTCATCGAGCGCCTCGAGGTATCGTTCTACTTCGTCCCCGATTACCAGTAGCTCGTAGTCTGTGCCTCCAAGCTCTACCTGGTGGTACAGGAAATCCTCGCCTACTTCCAGGCGTCCTTCAAGCCCGTAGAGGTCGTTTTCCAGAATGGCCTTGTAGGCTTCCACGTCGAACTCCTCGTCGAGGTCGAGACCTTCACGCTCCAGCTCCTTCTCGAACTCCATCGTCTCGTAGGGATAGAAGTACCTGCCGGCTATCTCGCCGTTCTCCACTATCCTGTTCGCGAGGGCCTGGGTCATACCCTCGACCTCTCTCCTGTCCCCGCGTGTCATTACCTCATCGAGCCTGTCACTCAGTTCCTCGGAGATACCGTACTGGCTCTGGAGTTTCTCACCGAAATCGCCGTTGAACTGCTGGCTGTGGAGAACCTCGTGCACCAGCGCGTTCTCCAGTGTCTGGTCAGCGTAGCGGTCGAGGTACCTGTCAACCACGAGATGAGTGTCGCCAGTCCCCGGGCCGTGTATGTCCTGCTGGGTCATCGCAGCCGTCCCATCCGACAGGTCCTGGACGTGGACATAGTCGAATTCATGCTGGAGGCCGTACTTCTGCTCTATCTCGTCTAGTGCCTCCCATACCACGTCATTCCTTTTAACCATTCAGGCCACCTCCGTGCTTTCAATGTTCTCCAGTCTTTCTTCGAGCGGCGGATGGGTGGAAAAGTACTTCGTCATCCTGTCTCCCGAGAACGGGTTATCTATGAAGAGGTTGGAGCCAGCTTCCTGTACCTTGGAAGCCGTGTAACGGGAGCCTGCGTTTGCCTGGCTGATTTTCTCCAGCGCGGAACTCAGGGCTTCTCTCTGGCCGTGTATCCGGACACCGTCGGAATCCGCACGGAACTCCATCTTTCTGGATATCGCGAGCCGGATGACCGTGGCTATTATAGGTGTCACGATCATGAATGCAAGAGCACCCACGGCATCCCCCATATCTTCGTCGCCCCCGAACATCGCACCCCAGAAAGCCAGCTCGGCCAGCACTGCCACTGCACCGGCTACAGTGGCTACCGCGGCGTTTATCAGGGTGTCGCGGTTCTTGATGTGTGCTATCTCGTGTGCCAGGACTCCTGCTACTTCTTCTTCACTGAGATTCCTCATAAGGCCTTCTGTGACACATACCACTCCTTTTGTCGGTGAGCGTCCTGTTGCGAAGGCGTTTGGAACCTCCATCGAGTTGTGGTAGATGCGGGGCTTGGGGATACCAGCGTTCTCTGCCAGCTTTTCTACAGTACGGTGGAGGTCTGGCTGTTCCTGCTCTGTCACCTCTTCTGCACCGTACATCCTGAGGACTATGCGGTCCGAGAACCAGTAGCTCAGGAAGTTCATCAGCCCAGCCGCCACAAGCGCTATTATCATTCCTCCTGTGCCGCCGATGAGGTATCCGACGCCAAGGAATATCCCGGTTAGCACAGTCAGCAACCCGAACACCTTGGCGTTAGTCTTGATTCCGCGTGCGGTTACCATCTCGGTCTTCAACTGGCATTCAATCTTAATAACGTCTGGGAAGAAAGATATTTGTAATACGAATAGTCGATATATTTAATTAATAGAGGATTTTTGTAATACACTATCCGGTTTTCCCAAGTAAATCTTCTATATCCCGGTGGAACCTCCAGTCTTTCTCCGGGACCTCCTCGACCGGCACCCAGACTGGTTCTCCCTCCCAGCTTCCCTCCGGCTCTGTATCAGGGTTAAGGATCTCCGCGCTGAAGATGATTTCTGGACCGCCAACAGGATTTATATCTTCCTTTATCGGCTCTTTTATCTCGATGCCGTAACCGGTCTCCTCCCTGACCTCCCTTACTGCGGCCTCCTCGAACCGCTCCCAAGCTTTGAGTGTTCCGCCTGGGAGTATGTGGAAGTCTCCGTTGTGGAGAGCCAACAGTTTTCCCTCCCTGACTATAACCACTGCGGTCGTGGGTGGAGCCCAGAAAACCTTTCCGAAGATTCTGGCGAAGAGTGACTGGCCGTGCCACTGGAGCCAGGAAACAGGGCGCATAGTGAAAATTACAGTTGAAGATTTAAAATGGAAGTATAAGGAGAAAAATAGCCTGGCAGCGTCCGCACGCTCCCGCCGGAAGGCAGTACTAATGCGATCGCTGAGGGACTTTACTTCCGTGTTCGGAATGGGTACGGGTGTTGCCCCCTCGCTATGGCCGCCAGTATTTCAGGAAATCCCTGTAAATTCTTTTAAATCCTTCAGATAGGTTGGAGTTAAATACCGGTTCTCTCAATTACCCTGTATGAAACTGCTTTCCTTCGTCCTCAAGCTGGAGAAGTCCCGGCTACTTGACATAGCGACAGTAGTGGTCCTCCTGATGGATGCCCTGATCATCTACGGAAGTCTTGGGTGGAAACAGCGCTACGTTTTCGGGTTCAGTACCGACCCGGGCATCCTCGCAGTTCATCTCACAGTACTGATGATCGCTGTCTACGGACTTGAAACCGTCTACGACTCGATGAAGGGAAGCAGCGGTTACCGGTAGCCTTCAGTCCCTGGAGAGGATTTTTTTCAGCTCTTCGGCCCTTCCCTTAGGTATCCGGGAGGAGACGAGTTCGTCCTTGTAGAAACCGCACCCGATGACGCGGTGCTGGAACCGTAGCGCGACATACCCCTTCGTGAGCCCCGTGACCTCTATCATGCCGCCGTCCAGTAGCTCGATGAGTTCTCGTCTATCGATGTCAACCACGTTCTTCTCAAGCCGGTCACCTATAAGCTGAAGGCCGTAGGTGGTGGGTTTAAGGCCTATCTTCATCCGTCTTATGAACCTGATACCGTAGGTCTCGGCCTCGATAGAGGTCTCCATGTTGGGAGAAGTGATCCAGATGTCGCCGCTGACTTCCCTGAGTTCGAAACCAGTCTCCTCTCTCCTGATGTCGAACCGCTCTTCCATGTATTCCCAGGCTTCATCCACGGAATCTGGCAACGTATATCACCCCTGATTCTAGGTGGTGCGGATAGACCCTCACGGTTTTCTGCACCTCATGTCTGTACTCTTTGTCCTCGAATTCTGTGACACCCTTCTGGTGGTCTACCGACGGCCTGAGTTCATCAAGCTCCAGATCCGTTTCTTCGAGAGCGTGTTCGACGACTTCCTCGTTTTCTTCGGGTGCGATGGTGCATGTCGAGTAGACGATGACCCCTCCGGGTTTCAGGAGTTCGGAGGCCTTCTTTACAAGCTGTTTCTGGAGCTCTGCCAGCCCCTCGATGTCTTCTCTGTCCGCGGGCTCTAAGTCCCTGCGGGCTCTGTCTCCCTCGCCGCTACAGGGAGCGTCGACCAGGATGCGGTCGTACTTTTCTCTCCCGGGTAGCTGCCGGCCGTCGCGGTTGGTCGCTACGATACATGCCGACCCGGTTCGGTAGACGTTGGCATGTAGACTTTTCATCCTCTTCGAGGAGGAATCGTTGGCCACCACGGTTCCCTGGTTGTCGATGAGTGACGCTATCTGGGTCGCCTTCCCGCCTGGAGCGGCGCACATGTCGAGTATCTTTTCGTTCCTGCGGGGATTGAGCATCTCGACTGGCAGCGCAGCCGATTCCTCCTGGACGTAGTACTCTCCGCGCCAGTGCATCGTGGTCTTTCCCGGCAGTTCTTCGCCGCGGAGCCGGTAGATATCGGGATTCCAGCTGGAGCGTTCAACGAGCTCGAACCGGTCTTCCAGGCGTGGCTCGAAGTTAACCGCTGACTTTATCCTGTTCTTCCTTATAGCCGTCCTTGTATCGCTCTTGCACTCTTCTTGGAAGGTACCCCACTCCGGGATTATCTCCCTGTAACGCTCCATGTGTGTTCTGAACCTGCCGACTCTTTTCTATATATCCTTCAGTGTCTTCTGGCCGGTCTCTTCTCTCCCGAAAGCCTTCCTCAGATCCTTCGCGAGTTCCGGTGTCTTAGAGTTGTCGTAGAGTGTCGCCGCGGGATGGAAAGTGGGCATTATCTTCCTCCCCTCCCTGGAAAATATCCGTCCGTGGATGGAGGTGATGCCTTTCCTGGTCCCGAGGAGCTGGCGAGAGGCGAAGTTCCCCAGGGGAATTATTATATCGGGGTCGACATCCTCTATCTCCATATCGAGCAGAGGTCTCCAGGCGTCTATCTCGTCCTTCCGGGGATCCCTGTTATCGGGAGGCCTTATCTTGACGAGGTTCGTGATATAGAGGTCGCCTCGCCTTACACCTATATCCTCAAGTATCTCGTCGAGTTTCTCTCCCGCCCGTCCAACGAAAGGCTCTCCTTCTTCGACCTCGTTGGCTCCCGGGGCCTCCCCGACAAGCATGAAACTCGCGTCTCCGGGACCTGTTGAGGGCACGAAGCGGTCTTCAAGGAAGTACTCTGGCTCAAGGTTCTCGAAGAAGTCTCTGTAGCGTTCTCTGAATTCCATCGCTTAGATTGCGCCCCGGATCTGGTTGGTTCCCTCCCTCTTGTTCCTCTTCGCCCAGAAAAGCAGGCCTACACCGAGTAGTGCGGATGGAACCGCTACTATAAGCCTGCCCGCCAGTGTAACTTCCTGGACCTCCACTATCAGGGCGCCCACAGCAAAGACCAGCAGTGCAAGGCCGAGTATCAGCCCTATCAGGTACTTCACACCACTTGTTATCGAGATGAGCAGGTCCACAGGTTAGAATAGTGAGCGGAGTGATTTAAAACTAAATAGAGAACGAAGTTCCCGGCTCCAGGATTTGAACCTGGGACAAGTCGATCTACAGTCGACCGCTCTGCCAGACTGAGCTAAGCCGGGTTCGGTTTATGCTCTGTTTAGAAGATTTCTCAATCTTCGGGCTGAGCCAAGCCGTGTTGCCTAGAAATGACAGTATGAGAATGATTGGTGAAGTTTTTAAGTGGATTCCTCTGGCTTGAACTCGGTGTTTACCTTTTCGGTGGTGGCTATCCTCTTGCCACCAACCTCGAGTTCGGCTTTCGGAAGTGTTATACCTCCCTCGACCTCCACCATGGGCTTTATCCTGTACTCGAATACTCTCTGGTCACCGGGTTCCAGCTCTTCTATCTCCCAGGAGAGCCTTGTACCGTTGTTCGTCTTCCTGACGACCGGTTTCGCCATCGAGAACTCTCTTTCCACAGACGCGATATCTGGTATGAAGTCCTTGACCTCGACATCTTTCAGGGTCCGGTTCGATATGTTTTCGACCCCGAGGAAGATCTTTACCCCGTCCTCATCCACCTTGACGCTCTTGGAGAACAGCGCAGTTCTCTGGAGCGCCTTCAGGCCTGTTAGACCGATTATCAGCATCACAAGCGCCACGCCCGGGATCCAGTAGTTGAACGTGTAGCTTATGATAGCATCCTCCCCCGGCGATGGCTGGAAACTCCAGATGTACATCGTGTCGCCGTCGACCTGGATCTCTCTATCCGGCTTCTCATCAAACGCTACTATAGGTTTCAGGTAGGAAGGTATGGTCTCGTTGAGGGTGATATTTGTCCTGACGTTGCCCTGGTTTTCGGCCCTTATCTGTTTGGTGTAGATGAATATCTTGTTCTTCACGCTCTCGGATCGCTGTATCCTCCTCTCCGAGCCTACCTCGATAGTCCTTGAAAACGATTCTACAGTCTTATTCTCCTGGAAGACCTCGACCACAAGTTCTTTCTCGCCTGGCCCGGTGTCCTCTGGTATATTGAGCTGGAACTGGAATCTCACATTGTCTCCTGAGTCCAGCGACATCCTGAGTTTTCTTCCGTCCCGTGTAGATTTCTCCCCCATGAGCCGGGCCTCGACCCTGTAATCACGGAGTGACTGGGCCGCCGTGTTGTATATCGATGTCGTGACCTCCACTGTCTCACCGGGCATGTAATCCGTCCGGTTGAGAGAGACCGACCTGATGTTGAGGTCGAACTCCCGGTCTATCGAGATGTAGTCGTGTAGTTTCCTTGATTTAGCTGTTCCCGAGGCACGGACGAAAACGTCGAAGCCATAGTTCTGCTGTATCGAGTTCTCTGGAGGGGTCACGGTTATGGTGAAGTTTTCTTTTTCCCCTCTCTGGATCTCCTTTGTGCCTTCAGAGTAGAACCAGGAGGACTGCCGGCTGGAGATGGACACGCGGAAAGTCTGGTTCTGGGTCAGGTTGTTCTCGACCTGGACGCGGAACTCGCCGGGTTCTTTCGAATTCGTCGATCTGTCGACTGGGTATATGGACGCCGGGAAGCCCGACACCTGTCCGACTATAAAGATGAAGAACACGGCCAGCAGAATCTGTCTCTTCATAGTCTAAAATAGTCTTTCAGAATATTTAAAACCGGTCAGGAGTTTTTCTTCCCTGCCTTAATCTCCAGTACGTACCCGAAAGGGTCTTCCACGTAGACTGCAGGGGAACGACCTTCGGAACCTAGCGGGTTTCCGTCCCTCAGGACTTCGATACCGTTCCGCCTGATTACCTCCTTTATATGTTCGATATCCTCATCGAGCACTATGCAGAAATGGTCGAGGTTCTTTCCCGACGGTCTCTCGAAGTCTGGCTTCGGCCTCACATTGATGACCGCCTCTGGCCCCAGGCGGAAGAAGAAAGATGTTCTCTCCCCACTCCTGTATTCCTCCAGCATTTCCGGCTCGAAACCGAACACACCGGAGTAGAACTCTACTGCCTCTTCAACACTCTCTCCGGGGATTCTTATGTTGATATGGTCTATACGCCGCGCCTCCATGCAATGGCTTTCCGCCCAAGGAATAAAATCCTATGGCAGGATCGAAAACTCTTGGAGGAGTTTTCTCAGCCTGCGGCATCATTAAATGATGGCAGGGCCGGGATTTGAACCCGAAGCTCGCACTTTCTGGAGCTTCTGACATCAAATCCCGCGG
>CAZAII010000005.1:0-23318 GCA_964485165.1 uncultured archaeon
GATTTCCTACGATGTGATATCGGGTAGCAACGAATCCGTTACAGTCCAGCAAGTATCAGGCTCGGAAACGGCAGGCGAGATATCCGTAACCTGGTTCTACAACGATGCTGATCCACTGCAGAACACAACTAGCCTAACAAGCAACAGGGGAACCGCAACAGTTTCCTCTCTAGGTCATTCGACCAGTCCTGGAAACAACCTCGACGAGATAAGGATTCAGCCGACCAACTGCGAGGGCGCGGCGACGGTAACCTACCCATAAAACCGGTTATCCTTCTCTCTGATTTTTACCTACTCTTTTTATTCCGGCCCCGATAATTTGGTTCTATGTCAGATGGTATATCGGACGAAGTAAGCCGCGAGATGCTTGAAGACGAGCTCCAGGGAATCGAGAACGCTATCGAGGAGATGGAGGAGCGTATACAGGACCTGGAAGACAAGGACATGATGGCCCAGCTTGAGGAGATGTCGCTCGAGGAAGAGGTCAGAGAGGTCGAAGAGCTTCTCAACCACATGACCAAGGAAGAGCTGGAGAAAAGGCTCAACATGGTAGAGCAGATAAAGGAGGAGTACCAGGAGGGCAACATACACGAGAAGCTGGAATACCTCTACCAGCAGATAAAGGATATCCGCGAGGAGATGGAGACAGGCGAGGTGGAGGCAGGGCAGCAGTTACAGGAACGTCTCGAAGAACTTGAGGAAAAGATAGAGGAGTCAGGTGGCGGCGAAGAAGCAGGGATGAGTGAGAAGTACAAGAAAGCAGTCAGATCCAACTACAAGCAGATAAAGAAGATAAAAAAAGAGCTCAAGCAGTTAAAGGAACAGCTCGAGAACGAACAGAGGGAGAACGTAGAAAGGCTTGAGAATAAGATACGGTCGATTGAAGAAGAGCTGCAGGAACAGCCAAAGGAAGTCGAGACGGTCGAAAAAGTAGTAGAGAAGGATTCCGGCGTTGAGAGCCTGAGAAAGCGGCTTGACAGGCTGGAAGACATGGTTCAGGAGGGACACGAGTTCAGGAGTGACGCAGCCGAGAAGTTCGAGCACCTCGACACCCAGGTGAACATCAATCGGGGTTCGGATGGCGAAAAGATCGTCGTGACGGACGGTGAAGACACGGAGCTCTCATCCATCAAGTTCGATCTAGACGCGATAAAGTCCCGCATCGCCTCAATCGAAAGGGATGGCGTGGCGGACAAGCTCGACCAGACGCAGATAAGGGAGCTGAGAAAGCGGTTGAAACGGGTCGAACGCGAGGTACAGGAGCAGGATGACCTGGAGAGGTTCAGGAAGAAGCTGGAGCGGAAGGTGGAGAAACTCGATGAGGAGAAGGTAGACATCGACACCGTCGAAGAAGAGCTTGAAGACACCGAAGAGTTCCTGCAGAACCAGATAAGGCAGCTCAACTCGGAAGTCGAGAGAGCGGTGAAGCAGGGAGAGGAGCGGCTCCAGAATATCGAAGAAGCAGTCAGGCAGGATGTCCTGGAAAAGATGCTTGATACCGAAGAACAGCTCGACGACCGCATCGACCATATCGCGGAGATGATACACGACAACCGCGAGTTCATGGAAGACCTTGAGGAAGACGTTATCGACGCGAAGGAGAGGAAGAACAAGGAGGTCGAGCGGGTGAAGGAGCGTGTCCGGAAGCTCGACGAAAACATCGACTCCCGTATAGAGCGGGTCAGGTCGCGTCTCCAGGGCGTGGAGAACGAGCTTGATACGAAGGACGACCTGAAGCGGACGGAAATCGAGGGCCTGGAGCAGCAGTTGGAAGAGATAGAGGGCTCACTCTCCGACCGCCTGAGAAACCTGGAAAACGAGATCTCCTCCCGGACGGAGATAACAAGCAGGCAGTCAGAGCTCCCGATGCCCGTGGAGGGAGACAGGTCCGACATGCGGGAACTGGAAAGCAGGGTTGAGCAGGTAGAGAACGATCGACTGGCGGATATCGAGCGGAAGCTGGATAACCTGGCCGAACACGTGCTTGCGAACCAGGAGAAGATACACGAGCTTCACCAGAGGACGCGGGCGACCGACCTTGAATCCGAGTCTCCACAGGAAGACATAACTATCATAAGCTGAATACTGCCAGCAAAAGCGAGAGGCCGCCGCCGTAGACATCGGTGAATAAAAGCGCCACAGGGAAGACCGGCACGAACCTCACACCAGACCTTACTTCGACTTCTTCCACACCGTTCTCCCTCAGGGCTTCCAGTTCCTCCTCAGTTACGCCGACTATCTCCGAGTAGCCGTACTCCTGTTCAAGGCCTGATAGCCATCCTTCCTCTGTAGAAACAGGTAAAACCTTCCTGAGACTGCTGACAGTCTTCCCCACCATGTTCCTTTTCCTTATCTTTCCCATATCCACGTCGAGACCGTGGTCAATCACGTCTCCCGGCTCGACCTTTGATACCGGGATCTTCTTCCTCATCTCCTCCGACTCCACGACCTGGAGGAACTGGTAGAGAAAAATCATTCCGGTGATAGCCAAGAAGTAGACCACGCCTGTAAAACCGAGTGATAGAACTCCCAGGGCCCCTATGAGGCCTGCTAGAAGTATCTGTACCGCGATCCTCTTCTCCCTCTCAAGTATCCTTGCATACGTCTTGCGGAAGACTTTCCCGGACCTGAAAGCCCTGTAGAAAGCGAATCCAAGTGTGTAAAGGAAACCGGCCAGCATCAGGTTGAGGAACAGGTTTACGGGATATAAAAGCCCTGGACCAGTGAGGCCGTAAGGAGCCGAAAAGCCAAGGACCGTTGTCGCAAACGCGTCCGCACCACCCCACATCCCGAGATAGTACATCGTCCAGCCGAAAACCGCGAAAACGGTTCCCACGGCCAGGCTCCAGCCTAGGGGAGCGAGAGAAGACGCACTCAGCGATGCCATACCGTAGATCAGGAGCGATGCAGCGATACCCACCAGGGACACCAGATCCGGCACCTCAGTGGTCCTGAGGTCGTAGACTGCGGCGACGGAAAGCACGTAGAGACCCACCAGATGGGAGAAAATTACCAGCATAACAGTCTTTAAAACTGGGAGAAGTTAAAATTATACTGTTCTAAATGGCAGAGGAATGGGAGAACCTGGTAATCGAAACAGGGGTAGACACGCTCCTTAACTACCTGGCTGAAAACAGGCAGGCATCAGTCTCCGATATCTCCGACGATCTTGGAGTTTCTGAAGAGAGGATAAAGGACTGGGCGGACGCACTTGCTTCCAATAACTTCATCGAGAAAAGCTATTCGGCCAGGCGGGGTCTCGTGCTCAAGTACTCGAACAAGAACCGGACGGAGGCCCAGAAGAAGGTCGAGAAGCTCCGCCAGGAGGTCGAGCAGAAGACAGAGGAGATAGAGAGGGAAATGGAGTCCCGTCAGGAAGAGGTGGACTCCGCGAAGACGAAGCTAAAGAAGATGACCGAGGAACTAGAGGAGAACCGGGAAAAAGAGGAAGAGGTCAAGGAACAGCTGGAAGAACTAGAAGAACTGGAAGAAGAGCTGGAGAAAAGCCTTGAGGCCCACAAGAAGGAGGAATCAGTACTGCGTTCCCGCTCAATCGAACTGATCTCCCGTATAGACTCCGTCCTCAACCGGATAGAGGAGGCGGAAGAAAAAGCGGACAGGTTCGAGACGGAAACGGACGAGATAAAGAGAAAGGTAAAGGCACTCAAGAAGCTTGAGAAACACGCCAACAAGGCTGAAGATGTCGAGGAGAAGCTGGAAGAGGTAGAGAAGGAGAAGGAGAAGGCTGACAGCCTGTTCTCCAGCTTCAAGGAGAGGATGAGCAACCTTTTCAGCGGCTCAGGCGCCTCAAAGAAACGTGATGAACTGCTCTCGGGCAACGTTAAGGAGGTCAAGCAAAGGATAGACGAGATGGAGGATCCTGACCTGGAGGCACTGATGAAGGCAGAGATGCAGGGTAAGGACCGCCAGACAGTGAAGAGATATATACAGAGGAAGAAGGCAGACGGTGATGCCGGATGAGCCAGGAGGTAGTGGAAGAATACCAGGTCGATGCTGACGGCGTCCCCGCGAGGGTCCAGATAGTCGAGCAGGAAGACGAGTACGTCCTGCAGTACAAGGTCGACAGGCCAGAGATAAAGACCGCCACTGAGGCCGTCCTGACCGATCTCAAGGAGCAGATAGTGAAAAAGGTGGATCTCTCCACCGAGGAGTTCGTCAACGCCAGGGAGCTGGATAACGTCAAGCAGAAGTTTCGGGACCAGGCCCTTGAGCTACTTGAGGAAGAACTTCCCGAGACCCCGGACAAGTCGAAGCAGATACTTATCGGCAATGTTATCCACGAGATGCTCGGGCTCGGGGATATAGAGATACTCCTCAACGACCAGAACCTCGAGGAGATTGTGATAAACAGCTCGGAAGAGCCGGCATGGGTGTACCACAAGCAGAGAGGCTGGCTCAAGTCAAACATAGAGTTTGCGGACGAGGACATGATATACAACTACGCGTCGGACATCGCAAGGCGTGTCGGAAAGAACATCTCATCGCTCCACCCCCTGCTGGACGCACACCTTCCCAGTGGCGACAGGACGAACGCAACGCTATACCCCATTTCGACGCAGGGCAACACCATCACCATAAGGAAGTTCGCACGCGACCCCTGGACCATAACTGACTTCATCGACAACGGCACTATAACCCATGAAGTCGCGGCGTTCCTCTGGCTCTGCCTCCAGTACGAGCTGAACATAATAGTATCAGGAGGTACCGGTGCAGGAAAGACCTCGCTATTAAACGTCCTTATGCCTTTCATACCGCCCAGCCAGCGTGTGCTGTCCATAGAGGACACCAGGGAGGTCTCGCTACCGAACTTCCTCCACTGGGTTCCGCTGACCACGCGCGAGCCCAACCCCGAGGGCAAGGGCGGGGTCTCGATGCTTGACCTGCTGGTCAACGCGCTCCGTATGCGTCCCGACCGCATCCTGGTGGGAGAGATAAGGCGGCAGAGACAGGCGGAGGTGCTGTTCGAGGCTATGCACACAGGCCACTCGGTCTACTCCACTCTACACGCCGACACCGCCGAGCAGACGGTCAGGCGTCTCGTCAATCCTCCGATTGATGTTCCGAAGATGATGGTGGAAGCGGTGGATGTAAACGTGGTGATGTTCCGGGACAGGAGGCGGAACTTCCGGAGGGTGATGGAGGTCGCGGAGATCGCGCTCACGGAGGATGAAGACGTAGAGGCGAATGTCATCTACAAATGGCAGTCGAAGGAGGACGAGATGGAAAAGACCAAGGAGTCGGAGTCGATCTACGAGACTCTCAGGCTCCATACCGGGATGAACCATGATGAGATAGATGAGAACCTCCAAGAGAAAGTCAGGATACTGGAATGGATGCAGGAGAACGATATCAGCGAGGTGGATACCGTAGGAAAGGTTGTCGCCGAGTACTATTCAGACCCTGAAAGTGTGACCTCGGTCGTCGATGATAAAGGCGATCCAGGGCTTATCCTGAAGGACTAATCCTTGGTTTCCACGAAGGAAGGCACACACAGCTCGGCCTCGTAGCTCTGCCAAAGTGAACCGAACAGGAAAAGCACGACGTACGAGATGAAAAGGTCCTGGAGCAGGGCTGAGGAAAGTATGAAACCGGTGTTAAAAAGCAGTTCTCCTATCCTTGCGAGTGAGAACACAAGAGAAGACGCAAGACTGAGACCCAGGAAATAGTAGATGGGGACGAATGCGGATTCCCGGCAGTTATCGATGGCCAGGTAAACAAGTACCAGAGAGGTCACAGAAAGCAGAAGCGTGAAAAACGCTAGGAACAGGTTGAATATCCCCATAACACGATTTCCGTTCTCGCGGTATAAAAAATAGTATCACTAGCTTTGCTTTTTATTTAAGGGAAACCTAGTTTTTCTTGATGGAGTTTCAAGCCTCGGATAGGTTTATCCGGTACGTTTTACCGGTGGCACAGAACACCAGGAAGATGGTGCCCAATATCGAGAGAGACCTTATCCGGGCGAGGATGGATGTAGATCCGGATGTCTTCCTGGCCTCCGCAATGCTCCGCGCCATACAGGTAAGTCTCTTGCTTGCTCTAGCGCTCGGAGCCTTCGGCTTCGTGAACGAACAGACCCGGCTTATGGGCGGCGCTGTGGTCGGTTTTCCACTGATATTCAGCTTCGCTTTCTTCACATTCGCCAACTATCCAAAGATAAAGGGGAAGAGGATTTCGAGAGAACTCGAGAAAGACCTTCCGTACGCTCTCAGGCACATGCTGATAGAGGTCCGTTCCGGCATATCGCTCTACGAGGCGATGGTATCCGTGAGCGAGGATTACGGGGAGGCATCAAACGAATTCAAAAGGATAGTACGAGACATCAACGGCGGCAAGCCCCAGATACAGGCCCTGGAGGACTCGATTGTCAGGAATCCTAGCACACAGTACAGGAGGGCTATGTGGCAGATGATTAACGCACTGAAGTCGGGCACGGACGTTTCCAACACGCTGGAGACCCTGGTCGACTCCATGGTCAAACGGCAGAAACTGGCAGTGAAACGTTACGGAAAGGAGCTGAACCCGTACGTCCTCGTCTACCTGATGATAGCGGTTATCCTGCCCAGCCTGGGCGTCACATTCCTGATAGTTCTCTCCACCTTCACGGGTATCGGGCTTGACGAGTTCACCTTCTACCAGATACTTGGCGGCCTGATACTTTTCCAGGTTTTCTTCCTCAACTTCGTCAAATCAAAGAGACCGAGGGTGAAAACATGAAAGGTCCATCGCTACCCAGCATCAACAGGAAGACCATCTACGAGAGCCTGCCGGATTTCTACAAGGATAAGGTGGACCGGGAGGCCCGGTATGCAGCTATCTCCAACAAGGAGACCATCACCGTCATAGGTATAGCCGCCACATCGCTTGCGCTGATACTCGCCACCATCCTGCTCCAGTACACCTGGTACGTAGAGCTTCCTGCCCTCATAATTTCTATAATCATAGTCTCGCCGCTCGTACCTTACGTCATAATATCGATTGCCGCGGAAAGAAGGAAGAACGAGATGGAACACGTGCTCCCGGACGCCCTCCTCCTGATAAGCGCGAACATCAAGTCAGGCCTGAACATCGAAAAAGCCTTCCTCCTCAGCGCCAGGGATGAATTCGGGCCTCTCGCCGAAGAGCTGAGACAGACAGCGATGGAGATGTTCGGGGGCAAGCCGATCGACGAATCCCTTTCAGAACTTGAGTACCGGGTAAAGTCGGAACTCTTCAGCGAGACTATAAAGCTACTGAGGGACGGGCTGGCCTCGGGAGGTAATACTGCAGAACTCCTGGAGTCGAGCGCTGATGATATCCGGAACTCGATGGAGCTACAGAAGGAGATAAACTCCAACATAAGGATGTACGTTATATTCATAGTCATGGCAGCGGTTATCGGCGCGCCTCTCCTGTTCTCTATCAGCGTCTACATGGCTGATACTACAGCCCAGATGTGGGAGGGAACAGATCTGGGCCAGATGAGGAGCGTCGGCCAGATTGGACTGACCTTCCAGAAACCGCAGGTCGACACCTCTTTCTTCGAGCAGTTCGCGGTGATGGCCATAATAACCATAAACTTCTTCGCGGCACTGATTATATCCGAGATACGGAACGCCAATGTCAAGGAGGGTGCGAAATACATACCCGTGTTGATAACGGTCTCAGTCATACTTTTCTTCGTCATAAAGGGCGGTATCGCATCCGTTATGGGAGGCTTCACATGACCCATCATAAGTGATTAAGAAGTGACAAAAACCCTTTAGGCGGATAAAAGCCTTTTTATAAGCGCCTAGCCAAATAGCCCTTAGACAATTGGTGCAAACCATTAATGACACGAGACTCAAGCATTTTCTCCAGGGGTAGGAAAGGTCAGTCGGCGATCGAGTACCTGATGACCTACGGCTGGATGCTTCTTGTAGTGGCTATAGTAGGTGGAGCGATCTTCGCCACCGTACAGGGCCAGTGCGCGACCCAGTCAAGTGGCTTCACAGGGCAGGCTGTACAGGTGAACGACTTTGGAGTCACTCCCAATAACCTGCAGGTAGAGTTCAGGAACGGTCAGGACGAAGAAGTCAACATCACACAGGTGGTAATATCAGATGACTCCGGCTCTATAGCGACCAACACCAGTATCGGACAGGTACTCAGCGTCGGGGATTCAGCTACACTTACATTCCCACAGCTGGTCCAGTCCGAGGCCTGCAACAGCTACGATCTGGAAGTCACCTTCGACAAGGGCGGCATAACTGGACAGGTTGCTACAGGAGGCCTTTCAGGCCAGATGGCTCCTCGATAGACCACTACCATTCCCCTCTCTTTTTCTTTATATCAGCTCTGGCTATGTCAGTAGGCCAGGTCGTCTACCCCCCAGAGGTTGACATGATAGTCGTCCAGCCGGAACCAGGAATACTCGGATGTGACGCCGTATATGCTTCTTTCAGGACCGTACATCCCGCTCGACTCGTTGAAGTATACGTAGCCGACCGCCGATTCTATCTCCTGTAAACTGGACGGCAACTCGCTTACCTCTATCATGGTCGCTATCCCTCTGCCGTCCGGGCTCACCATCCGGTTGCCGAGACGGTCTATCACATTCGGGCCTCTGGACGTTTCCAGGTAGCAGTTCTCTTCAAACATCTGCCTGAAGCTCGAACGCCATACCTGTTCCTCGTTCAATATGAGCGACATGTTCTGTTCGATGTCCGCGATGGATCCGGTGTCAAAGATAAATTTAGTGGTGAAACCCGCCTTCGTATCGTTGTCGTCTCCCGAAACGATGCCGGCAAAGCTGTTGGAAGTTGAGACATCATAGTTGTCCACGTCGTCCGTCACCAGCACCTTCTCTCCTTTGTCAGAGACCGATGGTGCGTCCGGAGTCGCAGGATTTACTGCCGCGTATCCATGAGCAGATCCCAGCGAGTAGTGACCCCCGGTATAGAGCTGGTTCGCCGGGCTGTCGAACCCGCACCGGCTGTACTGCGTTGAGTAGCGTCCATCCGAATTTAGAAGGATCATGGGGTCTTCAAGGCCAAGAGCCGAGACAGTGGCGTTCGCGGAGTTGGTCCTGTTGAAGTTCGCCAGCGTGACAGGATCCTGAAGCCGGGCGAATACCCTGAATGAGGACTCGACCTCGAAAGCAGAGGCGTTGAAGGAAGAGTTGAGAAGCTGTATATCGAGGCTGTAATCAGATTCAGCCGCTATGCCGGATACACGTTCCGCCCAGTCCAGGAGCGAGGCGTTCTGTGGATCATTCATCGATTCGAGCTCTTCCCCCGAGATCTTGCCGGTCTCCAGCGCGGAGGAGACGTTCTTCCCAGGATCCGCCAGGGACAGGTTGTTCTTTATCACGTAGTTTGTCGATGCCAGGAGCGCCCTCCGTGTCGACATCTCAAGGGATCGATCCATATCCGAGAGGACGCTGTCCATGAAGAAGGCCGCCTCTCCTATACGGGTTGCCTCCTCCGGGTTGTTCTCGACCGGTATGGTCACCGGCAGGAAAGCCACCATGAAAAGCAGAGAGACTGAAAGCAGTGCGAAGGAGGTGTATACCAGTCCCCTGGATTTCTCAGTCACGCCACACCACCAGTTTTACAGAGGCAGGACCCCACAGGTAGGGCTGACCGCCGATCTCCGTCGAAGTCATATCTATATCGTCCGAATCAAGCGATACATCCGGGCTTCCGTCATTATCTACGTCAAGTTTATCCATAAGCCTTTCCTCAGCGTCAGACCTGGCTGCAGTCGCGTTCGGGAACAGACCGTTGTAGCCTACAGAGCTGTCAACCAGCACGGTATATAAGACACGGTTATCTGGACTTCCGCCCTCAGGTGTAGAAGGAGTCAGCGCTGTATCGACCTGTACCTTGTTCGAACCCTGGTTTATCAGGTTAGCCGGGATCTGGACAATGTAGGGATCACCCAGCTCCCTGTAATCAGTTCCGTAGCTCGATAGCCGGTAAACATCGGCGAAACCCGAACTCTGGTTTATCCGTACCCTGTCAGTCCAGCGATTCGAGGAGTAGGATGTGACACGTGCCGAGACCGGCTCGAAACCTGGCGGGACTCGGAAGGTGCCGTTCTTGGGAGATGTGACCGAACCCCCGAAACGTCCGGATATCTGCTGGAGAGGGAACTTGCCGTAGCCGAAGGATACACCCGAGGAATAGTTGAAGCGGATGTACGAATCACGGTAAACCTGACCGATAGCATCGTCCGCATCCGTCTCCACTGTCTGGCCGACGAAGCTCGCGTTAAGTATCCTTTCGCTGATGTTCCTGAACTTGGCCTCAAGGTCACCAGTGTCCGAGTAGAAGTATTCACCATCTCCGCATTTGGCTGTCTCGTTCAAGGTCCATTCATCCGCTCCAGAACCGAAGCCTACAGTGTAAACAGTGACATTGTAGTTATCGTGGACACGGCACCCGGCCTCGATGGTGTGGTCCTTGGCGTCTTCATAGCCGTTACCGTTGTGGTCAGGTACGCCTGTCATCGAGGTCTCTACATTGGCCTCCCCATCAGACATCACTATCATCGAGCGTTTACGTTTCTCCGTGGCGTTGACCTGGAGATCGATCTCGGCGACCCTGTCATCGTTCTTGAGGGCGGCGGCGACCACGTTTTTCCCTTCTCTCAACCAGGAGCTGTTCACCGAAGAGACGTTCTCCGTCTCAAGAGCCCTCACGCTTAGGTTGTCGACCGCCCAATAATCATAGTCAGAGCCACTGCCACCAACGTAACGGAACCTGACCTCGATGTTCGGGTGATAATCGCTTGCCGGTATAGTGAAGCTGTAACGATCCCAGTCTCCCTCCGCAGGGTCAGAGGAACCGCCGTCATGTTCCCTTACGAGGTTCCAGGCGCCTCCACTGTCGAGGTACTCGACCCTTATGTCATCTGCACCTTCGGGGTTCTCACATCCTCCGCCGTCGTCCCCCTGAGTCATCGCATAGGAGAGCTTCAGGCTGTACGGCCCGCTGTAGAATGAAAGGTTCGTCTGGAGCGTTCCGCCTCCCCACCGGAGTATCGCGGCCTCTGAACCGTCATAAGATCCGCATGTGTTGTCGATGTTTACCTCGTCACCCTCGGAACCGCTCGTGACCTGCCAGTCCGGTCCGAGATCGGCTCTTTCGAAACCGTCCTCCAGCGACGTGTTGACATCCTTCACGTAAGGCTCTCCGGTTATACGGTTCCAGTAGGTGCCAGCGTGTTCGTTGGTATCGTTGTCAACCAGCCTGCCGTTCAGGTATATACTGGCGGCGTCATCCGAACGCACCGCGATCGAGACTCCCTTGTAACGGCTCCTGTCGTAGGAAAAGTAGTTCCGAAGGTAAAGCGTTCCATTGCTCTGTATGGTTGTCGAGGCGGCTGAACTGTTCCCGATTACTGCCGTGCCGTTCTCCCAGGTAGTATCGTTGTAGTCCAGCTGCGTCCAGTTCTTCCCTCCAAGGTCCGGTGGAGCGCTTTCCAGGAAGGAGTTGTTGTAGAACCACCTGCTTTTCTTCGACAGCAGCGTCTTCATCCGCGGCTCTGTAAGTATCTGCCCGGCTTCAAGTATGCCACATCCGATGCAGGTATTGCCGTCCGCTGTTAACCCGTCTATAGTGCTGTTCAGAGACGCTTTATCCTCGCTAAGCTGGTGGGTGTCAGTCACTGCGTCATCATAACCGACCACTCCTGCCCTGTTACCTGAGGCGTTCAAAAGAATCCTGACAAAGGTCTTGCCCGCGTCCTTGGCCTCGTCCATCTTCGAGCCGCCCATGCTGCCAGAGTCGTCTATCACGGAGACAGAGTCCGCGTTGGCCCTGCCATAGACCAGCCCGATATTCAGCAGGCCTACTCTCAGGGGTACAGTCCTCTGGCTCAGTGTATCGTAGTTCAGGCCGGCGTCAGTCACGTTCGAGAAGATGGTCTGGTTGTCAATTGTAACGGTCTGTTCCCCGCCTGTATAGTTACGGTAGACGGTGGCGTTCCCGAACCTCATGAATATGGTCTGGTTGACAGCATCGAAATGGAGCTGGGCGTCAATCCCGTGGAGTCTCCCCGGCACGTAGAAGCTGCCGTAGTAGTTTATTATTCCGTCGATGCCCGGCAGGTCCTTCCGCTTTTCCAGGAACTTCCCGCTCTGGGGATCCAGGTTGGTGGTCCGGTTGTACTCTATCTTGAGGAAGCCGCCACCGATGCTCTTGTTCTGTCCCGTGAAGTGGATGTGAATCCTGTTGGAGCCAGAATCCAGAGCCTGGCATCTCGCCGGGTTTACGCTGTTGGTGCATACCTGGAAAACGTCGGCTGAAAGGTTGCCTCCGCTCGGACTGTAGCTTCCGGCGTTGACACCGTTGAAAGAAAGCTCGAAAGGTCCAGAGAAGTCTCCTTCAACGGTCACGTTGAGCACGGTGTGGAGATCAGGGAGCGACACGTTGTAGGTTATATCGCCGTCACCGACGTATCCACCGAAGAACACGACTTCTTTCTCCTGCTTCGTGACCGAGGAGAGCACAGCGCGGGCCTGGAAACCCTGGTCCGGCCTGTCTATACGGTGACCGGATACGAGCCGGGCGATGCTGGAAACCGAACCCGGTCTTCCAGAGGTATTCGTGGTATTATAGAGAGCGTAGGTGGTACCCGATTCCGTAACAGTCAGATTGTAGCCGTACTCTCCCGGTATCTTGAGGTCGAAATATCTCTCCGCCGCGGTCCGGGCATGGCTGAAGTTCCTGGCAGCCCAGAGCTTCGCGATACCGTCAAGTATGGTCCTGTTCATGTCTTCCTGATTCAGCACCGTTTCATCCATTAACTCCTGCTTGAAAGTAGAGTTGAAACGGGTAAAGGTCTGCTGCGAGGCCAGCTTCATCGCGTCCTGGCCGACCAGACTGGCCTTCCGATAGGTTATCGTATCCGCCTCGTATGGATCGTTCGCGATATCAGATGACTGCGCAACTATCAACAGAGAGGCAGCCATTATCGAGAGCGCCAAGAAGGCGTCAAAAGAGAAGTAGAAACCTTTACGTCTCATCGCCACACCACGTAATTCATCTTCGCGGTTTTCATATCCCCCGATATGTTCACCTGGACGTTCCGGGTGACCGGCACTACGGTCTCCGCGCCCGAGTAGTTCTTCCCGAACTCCAGATCAGAACCCGACATCTTGATTATCGACGTCGAGTTCTCTATGCTGAGGTAGAAGTCACGGGCCTGGAGAAGAGTTCTCTGTTCCTCGTAAGGAAGCGAACGGAATGCCTCCAGCTTCTCCTCCTGGAGAACGTGGTCAGGACTGGCGAAACCCGGTATCTCCGGATCAACTCCCGTATCCTCCCAGTTCTCAGGGTGGCCGGGAGTCGCCACCAGGAAGGTCGAGGTGTGGACCGCCTGCACCCTCATCCTTTCCTCTTCAGTGAAACTCACCTGGTCGGAGAGAACAGAGTTCCAGGCGCTCAGGAACATCCCAAGCAGTATAGCAAAGACCAGGAGGCTCGCCACATAGTCGGGCATGAAAGTCTGTCCTTTATTCTTCAACAATCGAGATCCCCTCACCGCTGTTGATTATCCTGAAGATGTTGTTATCACGTGTCGTGATATTGATCTCCCTCTGCTCGTAAAGCGCCGGCCGGAGATGAGACTCTTCGCCCCAATCGACTATAGTAGACCCCTCTCTAACCGTTACGTTATAGCTTCTACCGGCTATCTCGTCCGGCAGGGAAAAGACGCGTGAGTAGCCTTCCCCCTGGACAAGCGCCATCTCCACCTGGAAACTCACCTTTTCCGCCACGAGGTCCGCGGTCTGCCGGTTGTTGAACTCGTTCGCCTGTCCCTGCTTCGAGACCATGACGCCGTAAAGACCTGCCAGAACGAGGGTCGATAGTGAGATAAGTGTCAGGAACTCGATAGAGCTCTGGCCCTTCATGAGACCACCTCCAGCTTCACCCCGCTGTCGGTCGCAGACACCGACACCCTGTGCCTTCCGTTACTGGACGGGATGTCGCCAGTCAGCGATGTCTCAAAGCTACGGGAAACCTGCTCTATGCCTTCAGGAGTCTGTAGACTGTAGACTATCGAGTTCGAGTTCAGCTGTGCCGACTCAACGTTATCAGGGATCTGGACAGTGAAGGTCCGCCGCGCAGGTTTCCCCGCCGCGCTCACAGTCTTTATGGACGATTCGAACTTGTTCAGGCTGTTGTGCATGTCAACAGCGTTCGAACTGCTCCTGAGGTCGATTATCTGGCCCTGCGCCCTGAGGACGAAAGGCGCCGAAAGGATGAGCGCTAGACCGAACACCATCAGGTACTCGAGGGCCGCCTGTCCTTTCCGAGAACGCGGGAAGCCGTGCATTATATACAGGAATTATGAGTCCCCGTTAAAATCAACTGCCATGAAGGATAGCCACCCCCAAATCACAACGCTCTTTTTATATGGAAGCGTCGAGAACCCTAGAATATGACTAACGTGCTCTGGTTCGAGGATATCGATGCTGAGGACACAGAAAAAGTCGGGGGCAAAAGCGCAAACCTGGGAGAACTCAGGAACGAGGTGGAGGTTCCAGTTCTACCGGGCTTCGCGACCACTTCTGATGCGTACGACACATTCATCCACGACACGGAGCTGAAAGACAAGATAGAGACCCTCCTGGACGGGCTTGATACAGACGACGTTAAGGACCTGCAGCGAAGGGGCGAACAGATCAGGGCGCATATACAGGAGGCCGACATGCCGGAAGAGCTGAGGAAGGACTTCATCAAGTCCTACGGCGAGCTCGAAGAACGGCTTGGAGTCGAGAACCCTGAGGTCGCGGTCCGGTCAAGCGCGACCGCGGAGGATCTTCCCGGCGCATCTTTCGCAGGACAGCAGGATACCTACCTCAACGTCTCCGGACGCGACGACCTGATAAAACGTATCAAGGACTGCTTCGCATCGCTTTTCACCAACCGTGCGATCTCCTACAGGGAGGACAAGGGTTTCAGCCATTTCGACGTCAAGCTGAGCGCGGTGGTCCAGAAGATGGGTCGCTCGGATACAGGTGCCGCGGGAGTGATGTTCACCCTTGACCCCGACTCCGGCTTCGACGAGGTAGTTACGATAAATGGTAGCTACGGCCTCGGGGACCTGGTGGTCGCGGGAGAGGTCAACCCTGACGAGTTCACGGTCTTCAAGCACAACAACGGGATAATCGAAAAGAAGCTGGGCGACAAGGAGGTCAAGCTGGTGCGGAACCCGGAACACGAGGAGGGTGACGACAGGGAGAACATCAAGAAAGACGTGCCGCAGTCGGAGCGGGAGAAGTTCTGCATAACCGACAACCAGGTCAAGGAGCTCGCGAAATACGGCATGAGAATCGAAGAGCATTACGGCAAGCCGATGGACATAGAGTGGGTGTACGACGGCGAGACCAAGGAGCTATACATCGTTCAGGCCAGGCCGGAGACCGTACACAGCGAAAAGGACCAGAACGTCATAAAGGAGTACAGGTTGAAGGAAGAGTCCGATGTCATACTCGAGGGGAGCGCCATAGGCTCGAAGATAGGACAGGGCAAGGCACACGTCCTGAGCTCGCCGAAACAGATAGACGAGTTCGAGGAGGACCAGGTGCTCGTCACCGACATGACCGATCCTGACTGGGAGCCCATAATGAAGAAGGCCGGGGCGATAATAACAAACAAGGGAGGAAGAACATCACACGCCGCGATCGTCTCACGGGAACTGGGAGTTCCAGCCGTTATCGGGACGGAGACCGCGACCTCGGAACTGTCGGATGGACAGGAGGTCACGGTAGACTGCTCGTCGAGCACCGGCAAGATATGGCAGGGTCAGCTGGAGTTCGATGTGGAGGAGCACCACCTCGACGAGATCCCCGAGACCGATACAGAGGTACAGGTAAACATAGGAGAACCGAGCGAGGTCTTCCACGTCGCACAGCTACCGGTTGAAGGTGTGGGGCTTGCACGGGAGGAATTCATAATATCCTCTCACGTAGGCGAGCACCCGCTGGCACTCATAGAACAGGGCAGGGAGGAAGAGTACGTGGAGGCGCTGCGCTCCGGAATCGGCAAGATAGGTGCGGCGTTCTATCCCGACCAGGTGGTAGTCCGTCTATCCGACTTCAAGACCGACGAGTACCGGCAGTTAAAGGGAGGAGAAGAATACGAGCCGGAGGAGGCGAACCCGATGCTCGGCTGGAGAGGCGCTTCTCGCTACTACGATGACGTTTTCCAGAAGGCGTTTGAACTCGAGTGCAAGGCACTCCGGCGGTGCATAGACGAGCTCGACCTCGACAACCTCACCATCATGGTGCCTTTCTGCCGCACCGTAGAGGAAGGAAAGAACGTCCGGGCCAAGATGAAGGAGTACGGTCTCGACAGGAACGATATCGAGGTCTACGTGATGGCAGAGATACCCGCCAACATCATCCGTGCGGAAGACTTTGCAGAGGTATTCGACGGATTCTCCATCGGTACGAACGACCTCACACAGCTGACGCTCGGGGTCGACAGGAACAGCGACAGGCTGAAGAACCTGTTCGACGAGCGTGATGAAGCGGTGAAGGAGTCGATAAGGACGCTCATATCGAAGGCCCACAGGAAGGGCAAGCACGTCGGTATATGTGGAGACGCGCCCAGTACACACGAGGGATACGCCGAGTTCCTGGTAGATGAAGGGATAGACGCTATCTCGGTTTCTCCAGACGTTGCGCTCAAGACAATCGTCAAGGTCGCGGAGGCAGAAGAAGTCGATGAAAAGCAGCCGAGCTTCGAGTTCAACATAACAGGTATGATAGGAGAACCGGCAGGCCAGGTCTACGAGGCTCTGACAGAGCATGGAGGCGCGACCGCGAGGAAGATAATGACTTACACAGACGAGGCCATCGACCGCGACACTGTGCACCAGGCGCTGGGCTGGCTGGCCAAGGAAGGCAAGGTAAGGATCGAGAACATAGATGGAAAGGTAGAGTACCGGCTCAATACCTGAGCTAGCTGACCTCTATAACCACTGTCTCCAGGATATCGCCGCCATGCTTCACAGTCACAAGGTATTCTCCAGGGGTAAGCTCCGCAGTCCTGGAGTCGTAGACCACCGAGCCCAGACAGTCGCCAGAGAAGTCTCCAGGGCTGTCACCCTCGCGCGTAAAAACGTCAAGTGTGACCGCGTCGCGGTTCTGACTGTAGCTGTAGTCCAGTTCAGAGCGGGTGTCCGGGACTGGGAAGTTACCCTTGAAAGAAATCGAGTTATCCTTTTCGAGGCTGATGTCGACCGAGTTCCCCCGATCATACCGGCACTCGGTCTCCAGGTCGGTGAAGTTGATACCTTCATCCTCCCCACCGGCCGCCACGAGCAGGACGACCGCTGTCACTGCTAGAACCCCGACAAAGGACCAGAACTTTGACATAGTTACTAGTTGAAAGTAAAAGATTTTAAACTCTACGGAGTGGTAACTAAGTTCGCGGCCCTCGAATCCTGCAGGAAATCGGCTGAAAACCCGCTACATCAGATTTATTAATCCGATAACCGAATTCTACCCTGTTGATGAGTAAGGGAAGAATAATCGGAATGATTTCCGGCAAAGGGGGTGTAGGGAAGACCAGTGTGTGCGTCAACCTCGGTGTCGCTCTCAAGCAGTTCGGGAAGGAAGTGACGCTCGTCGACGCCGATTTCTCCGCATCAAACCTGGGAGTCTACCTCGGAAGGTACGACCACCCTGTAAAGATACAGCAGGTGCTGGACGGCAACGCCAGCGCTGCAAACGCGGTCTTCAGGCACCCCACAGGCATCAAGGTGATGACCTCCTCCAACGAGATAGAACAGGTGGAACCGGATACGACCAACCTCAGACAGGTTCTTGAGGTCGCCGCGGAACAGTCCGACTACGTTCTCGTCGACTGCCCGCCCGGCCTCGACTCGACCGTCCAGTCGATAATGAGCGCATGCGACGAGCTTCTCATCGTGACGATGCCGACACAGACCTCCGGGATCAACGCGGCCCAGATAATCGAGAGGGCGAAGCAGATGAGGAAGCCCATCCTGGGAACCGTGGTCAACATGATAGAAGACGACCCGGAGCGCGAACTCGTAGACCATGAAGTCGAGATAATGACCGAGTCCCACATCATGGCCCGGATACCCTACGACGTGGAGATGAAACGCAGCCTCTTCGACGGCGAGCCACTGCTCCAGTACGAGCCACTTTCAGATGCGGCTCTCGAGATAAAACAGCTGGCGTCCGACCTTGAAGGGGTGCACTACGAGAAGCCGAGCTTCCCGCAGCTGAAAAGGGGTATCAACAAGATCAAGGACGCCTTCGGATAGTAGCTTTCGTTATTCTGGAAGTGCTAGTGGATGGCCTGCTCGTGGAGTTCTCTGGCCGACTCTGTGTCGAACTCCTCGCCGCAGACGCTGCATTCGTGACTCCCTCCGCTTTCCTCTCCACCGGTTGAAGAGTTGACGTCGTTTCCACCGCTATCTTCCTCATCCGCGTTGACCTTGGGCTTCTGGGATGAAACCTCAGGCCGCTGGACCTGGCTTCTTCCACCGCTCCTCCCGCCTCCAGAGGTCGGCCTGCCTCCGCGGCCGCCACCCCTTCCACCGGAGCCTCCCGACTTCTTCTTCTTGATGGCGCCTGCAAGGACCATCGTGAAGACCACTATCAGCCCGAGCGCGATGTTAAGGCTGCTCTGGCTCGCGAGGAACTCGCCTGTCGCCTGCGGGATCTCCGAGCCCGGGAAGCCTCCGTCATCGGAGGGCTGTTCCTGGGTGGCGTTGACCTGCTGCGTATCGTCTTTCGTCACGACTGAACGTACTGTCACGATGTCGTTCAGCGCATTGCCTCCCGACTGTCCAACAGCCTCCACATCGAATGTCGGGTACTCACGGCACCTCTCCTCACAGTAACCATCCGGAAGCGTGACCGTCATGGTGGCGGTCCTTGAGCTTCCAGGCGGGATGCGGTCCCAGGTATTGGTATCCCATGTGTACCAGTCGTTGTTAAGACCCCTGACCGCGAGCTTGGCGCTCTGGACCGGTGCCTGGCCCGAGTTGATTATCGTGAAGCTCGCCCGTGACTCTTCTCCCGGCACGAACTCCACAGTGTCAGGGGTCTGGACTTCCAGCCTCCTCTCAACATATGTATCGAGCTGCTGGTCGACAGAATAAGTGAAACCGGTATAAGGGCTCTTCCGGGCTGCTAACTCTATATCGTAGAGCCCTGCGGACTGCGGTGCCTCCACCTGGGTAGAGAAAGAACCGTCGCCCTGTGTGGAGATGTTCCGCTGTTTGACCAGCTCTCCCTCGTCAAGGATGGATATCGTGAGCTTCACGTTGCCTACCCCGCTGCCGTCCGGCTGGACAACGTTCCCGGAGACCTCAAAATTCTGGCCCACGGGGATGCGCCCCGCGTCGACCTCTATACCCTGAGGTTCGAGGTCGGTGTTACGGACAACCATGTAGGCGTTCATCAGTATCTTCTTTTTATCCGAAACATTGACAGGGTTCATCGGCACCTGTATCATACCTGTGGTCGGCGATATCTGGTTCCGGCTGAGGTCTATCTCCTCGAACTCCTCGAAGCATTCCCGGTTACGGAAGTTCCAGTTCTCGCATTCGAGGACCCGGACGTTCTGGAAGTTGGCATCGCCCGGGTTGTACCGGAGGTTGATAGAGGCGTCATCGAACGGGTAGCCGAACACCACCGCGACACCGTTAAGTACTATTATACCCTCTCCCTGTAGCTGGTTGAGCGACTTGGTGGGCACCTCATCGTATTTTATGCTCCCCGCGAGACCGCCCTTCATCTCCACTCCATCCACACTGACATCAGCCTGGGGGAAGTGGAGCGTGAAGTTGTAGACACCGGGAAGCAGGTTCCCGACGTATTCGCCGCCCTTGTTGAAATCGAAGCTGTGGGTCAAACCTTCTCTTTCCGCGGTTATACTGGCCTTCACGGGCTGTCCCGACGCATCTAGAAGCTTGCCTGAAAGCGTGACGTACCTGAAAACCGTGAAATTAGTTATAGGAGTGCCGCCGTCCCTGTCGACACCCAGCTCAAAAGTGTACTCGCCGTACTTCAGGCTCGGCAGGTCCCTCAGCTGGAGGTTGTAGACGCCATCCTCCTGACCTGGATTCGAGTCCAGCCATTCGCCTCCCTTAACGCGGTCGCCGTCCTCGTCCAGTACTTTAACGTAGAAATCGCTCGGAGCCAGCGTGTTCTGCGGCTGGCCCTTCTTCGTCACCTTGGTCCTGGCGCTCATCGAGGAAAGGTCCTGCTTCAGGTCCTTGTAGGCGATCTCTCCAGTGGCAGGAGTCCTGTTCAGTAATCGGGCCTGGAAAGCCCTCTTCACCTTCACCCGGACATCTCCCGCGTTCTGCGAGTTTGTCTCGATGACCTCGCCCGACTGGGAGGTGTACTCCACGCCAGTCACCAGCCTCTTGTTCCCGGGATCGGTATCCTTCGGTATCTCGACAGGGAACGATACAACACCGTTAGAATAGCTGGGCAGGCCATGGGCGAGCTGTTTACCTCCCAGGAAACGGATGTCGAACTCGGTGTCCTGGTTGTCCAGAACCACCTGGTTCTGACCATCGGTGGCGTTCAGCGCCACCGTGAACCTCTCGCCCGAGTACTTCTCGATATCCTGGGTGGGTTCTAAACGGGTAACCTTCAGCTCCTTTACCTCGAATGAGGTGGTGTCAGTGTTACCGGAGCAGTCGAGTTTTACAAGGTATGTCCCGTATTCCGAGAAGGTGCTCTCCCGGAATGGGAACTCGAACTCTTTATTCCCAAGGTAGTTAGGGTTTGCAGTGCTTCCTCCCGGGCTTTCCACGGTGACCTGGCCGCCCGAACAGGAATACTCGCCGTTGACAGTCGCGTCATCGTTGTTCAGCCAGAGCGCCTCATCCTTTGAATCGATGGTGAGATTAGCGCCCTGGGCCGAGGCGGTCCCGGCTACTAGAACAACTAGAGATGCAACGAACAGAATCCGGCTCCAGCTGTGACTAGTCGGGACCATCTATAGTTAAATGGGGCTCAGCTACTTTAAAGCTTTAATTCTTCGGATTACAGAGCCTCTGCACATCAACAGAAGGATATTTAAAATTACGGATATCGCGAGCAGGACCCTGTACCTGTTCTGAAACAGCACCTCGATTAGCGTGGGCCTGACGTTGAGGTTGACCGTCGTCTCCCCTATCACCTCGCCCCCGCTATCAACGACCGTGTAGGTGAGATTGGTCCTCGGACTGAAGAGAGGCGCATCGTATTCAGCCGTCGCCCCCCCATCGATTATCTCGACGGAGGAAACCTTCCAGCCGCCAGGATATTCCCGGGGTATCATCACCCCGTTCTGGGCCTCCTCCAAACTGACCTCGGCGTGGGTAGAGTTCGCTTCAAGGGTCTCGGACTCAACGGTCCTGTTGGGGAAAGACAGGGTGTCGCTCTTGAAGCTGAACCTCTTTATCACGTCCTCGTTGCCACAGTACTGCATGTAGAGTTCAGCATCCACCTTTCCAGAGACGTTCTCCGGGAGATACCGCAATCTAGAAAAAGCGGTCTTGCCGGGCCAGAGCCTGTGGGCCTGTGAGTAAGACTCTGACGTTTCATCTGAACTGTTGAAGACAGCTCTCAGCCTGTACTTGCATCCTATGGAGCCGACGTTCTCGACTGTCAGGTTTACCTGCTGAATGCCCCGAGTCTCGTTGAGGTAGTTTATGTCGTAGACACTGAAGTCGGAGCTGTCCGAGATAAGTACCTGGAGTTCGAGGCCCGCGGCGGAAGGTATAGCAGCGATAAGGAAAACGGCTAGTAGAAAGATGACTTTACGTCGAGCCATAGACTCCCCCACCTGTCAACCGGTGTCTGGATGCCGACCGAAACGTTGCCAGCGAAGAAACCGGTCTCGTTCGCGTCGAAGTGGATTTTTATCTGCCTGTCACCCTGGAAGTACGCCTTCCTCTCGTACTCAAGGAACTCGGATATGTTGCCGCTGGCGGAAAGGGTTATGAAGGATTTCTTAGCCGCCTGAAGATCTAAGAACTTGGCAGAACCTGCTTCATGGGGCAGTACACCGAAGTCAAGCCTGGGATCGCCCACTATCCCTATGTTCTTGGTAGAATTGCCTGAAACGTTTATTACCTTGGCTTTCGCCCTGAACTCTCTCTCGCCCGACACCGTATGGTTAGAGTCGAGGTAGCCAGGTACCGATAGCGCCAAGCCCAGTAGTACGCTCACTATTATGATGGATGCCGCAAGCCTGCTCATCAGTACCACCTGTAGACAAGAACACCGGCTGTCAATATTATAAGAACACCGATGAGGTAGAGCGGCAGGTTCGACATGATTATGAAAGCCGAGATGCCGAGTACTCCCAGAGCCGCCAGTATCCAGACCGCGTCAACATCAAACGAGTACATCAGCACCCCGAGCAGGACCAGGACTATCACCACTATCCACCAGGGGATGCCGCCTTCCCCGTCCTCTTCGGCCGACTCTATCTGTATGTAGTCCGTTATGCTTATGGTCTCATCAAGGAACGCGTTGCCGGTAAGGTAGTTCAGCTCGCCCCTGACACGGTAGTCACCCGCCTCCACGTGGCCGCCACTCCAGTAGGTGCTGATCACCTTGCTCTCACCAGGCCTGAGGTACATACCCCCCGTCGCGAGTTCACCGCTCTTGTTGCCGAAATCGTCGTAGAGAAGTGTCTTGGCTCTCGATACCTGTGTGGTGACGGTTCCCTCGTTCCTGACCAGGAAGTCTATCCTAGCCTCCTCGTCACCGGTCCTGATAGCGTTCACCCTCTCGATATCGAGATCTCTTCTCGCCGTTCCAGGGACCCTGAACACGAACACGAACTGGGTCACGCCTAGGGTAACCACCCCTGTACCCGTTCCTCCACCGCCGGGCCTCGGGTTCAGGTTGATGGCGCCCGCATGGTATCCGGGTTCAGCGTCCTCGGGCACTTCAAGGAAGAAGGTGACCTCGCCCTGCGCCCTCGTCACACCCCCGTTCTGGAGGCCTATCACCTGCTCCGTAGAGGGGTCAAGCGTAAAACGGTCGCGCTGGAACCTGACCCAGCCGCTTATATCCTCCTGGGAGCTCTGCGCCGGTATGAAGTCGTACCGTCCGCTCTTGTTCCCCCTGTAGACCGACGAGGAAGGTCTCGTGAAGCTAGGGCTGACCTGGAACGGTCCGTCGATGTTCGTGACAAGGTAGAACTTGACCGTCCGGGTCTCTCCCCTTTCGACAACTCCCAGGTCTTTCACACCCGGTGCGGTCCCGACATAGATGGCAGAAGCGTTCCCTGCCAGCAGTACCAGCAAAAAACCGACTATGACTTTCCTTCGGC
>CAZAII010000006.1:0-22551 GCA_964485165.1 uncultured archaeon
GGAAATTTCACGCATGGCCTCCGCCCACCGGCTCGTTGAGACCGTCATCAGCGCGATGTCGAGACCCATGTCCCGGAAGTACTCCGCGATGGTGACACCTGTGTAGATCGACGCTTCACGGGCGGCTACAGGCATGTTCGACGTGTTCGCGATGAGAACGGTACGGTTTATTATCTTGTCTCCTGTCTGCGGGTCCTCAAGTTCGGGGAACTCTTCCAGTACCTCTGTCATCTCGTTTCCACGTTCACCGCAACCTATGTAGACGATTATGTCCGCATCGGAAAACTTCGCGAGCGACTGCTGTGTCACTGTCTTACCTGTCCCGAAGCCTCCGGGGACTGCCGCGGTACCTCCCTTCGCGAGCGGGAAGAGTCCGTCAAGGACGCGCTGTCCTGTTACGAGCGGGACCTCTGGCTTGAGGTCTTCTTCGACCGGGCGTTGCTCCCTTATCGGCCATTCCTGTCTCATCGCGATTTCACGGCCGTTGACAACCGCGACTGTATCGGTAACGGTGTGTGCACCCTCCTCGATTTCCTCGACTTCGCCGCCCTGGTAGTGGGGAGGGATCATCACGCGGTGTGTGCCGTAGGAAACATCTACCTCGCCGAGAACGTTGCCAGGCTCTACCTCTTCACCCTCGCTGACGACCGGCTCGAAGTCGTACTGTTTTTCGAGGTCTATACCCGGTGCGTCCTCTCCCCTTGTTATGAAGTCGCCGGTCTTTTCCGCCAGCGCCTCCAGGGGCCTCTGCAACCCGTCGTAGATCGAGCCCAGGAGGCCGGGTCCGAGTTCGACGGAGAGCGGCTGGTTGGTGTTCTCCACAGGCTCCCCTGGCTTTACCCCGGTCGTGTCCTCGTAGACCTGTATGTAGCTTTTGTCGCCCTGTATCTGGATGACCTCTCCCATGAGGCCTTCCTCTCCCACGTGTACGACGTCGTACATCTGTGGGTTCATGCCGGTCGCTACCACGACCGGGCCTGTTACTTTGTAGATTTCGCCGTCAGCGTTCTGCTGCTGGACTGTAGTTTGATCCGCCATTTTTGATTTCACCTTTGATAGTATCTTTAAGCTATGTCTGCACCGATTACCTGCCTGATCTTCTCCTTTAGGTTTGTGTCCTCCGCCTCCTGCGAGAGCGGTACAACGACCGGGTCGACCGAGTTACGTACCTTCTGCCTCACACGTTCTGGAAGCTCTTCGAGGTCTCCCTGCTCTGCTATCACGATTCCGAGGTCCTCCCTCTCGACCAGTTCCTGGATGCGGTCGGTGTAGTCTTCCTTCCCGTATGTCTCCCTGACACCCACAAGCCGGAAGCCGAGAGTGAACTCCTCTTCTCCTATCACAGCTATCTTCTTCTTTTTCTCTTCTTCAACCATCACGCCATCACCAGGTTCTTCCTTATAGTCTCGCGGTTCTGGATGCCGGTTTCCTTCGCCCGGATCATCATCCGCAGGTTTTTGACCTCGATTATCTTTGCGATTATGTATCCGAGTATGGAAGTTATCCCGAGCGGCTCCGTGTGGAGCATCCTGAGAGACTTCTGGAGCCTTTCGACCTCCAGTGCGTGTTCGAGGTCCTCCAGCCTGTCCTCGTCAACGCCGCCTGTCCTGCTGGAGCTTACGACGGCCTCCATCGCATCCTCGATGTCGTCCGACGAGATTATCTCTTCCACCAGCCCTGAGATCCTGCCGTCGGAAAGGTATTCCCTTATCTCCGCCTCCGAGAAGTCGTACTTCTTGAGGCGAAGTGCGGTCCTTATGTCCTCGTGCTCGAGCTCGTCCTCGATAAACCTCTTGAACATAGGGCTGTCTACCTCCGTTGCGAGTAGCTCAAGTTCTTCGTGGTAGGCCACGTCGAGAGCGCGCTCGATGTCCGAAAGCGTTTCCGCTTCCTTTATCCTGTCCTGGTAGTTTATCTCCGAACCGGGGAAGCATACCTGGTCCCTGATCTCCTCGAAGCTCTTTTCCGAGAGCTGTTCAAGTTCTTCCATGCTGAAGCTACCCATAGGTACCAGTATATCCTCTATATTTCCCCTCTCTCCTCCTCTCTTCCAGCGGAGGAGCCTCTTCAGGCTCATTATGTCGTACTTCCTGAGGTAGGTTTTTATCACGGTCTCGAGCGACTCCGGGGCTATCTTGCACAGGTGTGTCATGGTGTTCGAGAGGTTTCGGTTGAGCGCAAGTTCGACGAGTTCCACGCCATCGTACCGGGCACCCAGCTCGTCTATCTCCTCCCTGTAGGCCCCCTCTCCCAGGTTCTTCGCGATCTGGTTGGGCTGCATCTTCAGGAAGTTCTCGTAGTCCTGCCTGTCGAACAATTTCGCCCTTTTCGCGCTTATCCTGGCGTACATATAGGGATACTCTGTCATTCTTCGCCCCCAGACAGCACTTTACTTACGTCCTGCCTGTACCTGCTCCTGTAGTTAGCCACGATTTTGTCGAAGGTAAAGTCCTGTCTTCTCTCGCCACTCTCCGAGACCACTATCACTCCTTCGTCCCGGATCTGCTCTGTGCTGTAGGAGCTGTCGACCGCATCCTGGAAATCCGGGCTGGCCTTTACATCTCCCACGTCGAAGGCTACTTTCCCGAGACAGCTTTCCACGAAATTCTTTTTCTCCTCGTCATCCAGATCCGAAAGTTTGTCCCGGAACCGGTCAAAGGCCCGGTCTATGTACTCCTGCTTGGTCTCAAGTTTTTCTCTCCTTGCTCTCATCCTGGCGTTGGAAAGCTTCTTCCGCCTTATCGATTCCTTTTCTTTCTCGAGTTCCTTTTCCGCTTCCTCATGTATCTTCTCTACCTCCTTCTCAGCGTCCTCGATGATGCGGTCTCTCTCCTTCTCCGCTTCCCGGACTATATCCTCTGCGGTTTCTTCCGCGTCCTTCAAGACGTCTTCCCTGACTTCTTTGAGTCCCATAGTATCACCTGTTGGAATAAATTAAATCCAGAAGGGCCGTGAGGCCCCTCCGTTTTTATATGAATCCTGTGGCGATCAGCGCTACGACCAGGCCGAAGATTACCGCGGTCTCTGGGATAACTGTCAGGATAAGCACCTGTCCGAACAGGCTTTCATCCTCTGCCAGAGCTCCTACTCCCGCGGCACCGATCTTGCCCTGTGCGTATCCGGTGGCTAAGGCCGCTAGGCCGATAGCAACACCTGCGCCGACTGCCGCCATTCCTTCTACTGCCATCTTTGGTTTTTCACCTCAAGTATCTATTTAGAGCCGAATGGCACGTATTTTCGTCCGCCCCCTTCAAAGAACTTGGTCATCAGCTCGACGTAGTGGAGCCTTATCCCCTGAAGGAAGCCCTCCATGATTTTGATGAAAGTATTGAAGATATGTCCGATCATTAATACAGAGACCCCGAGCGCCATCCCGATGGCGCCACCCATCGCGAACAGGGGCTCGGCCATCGCGTTAACGACTGCAGCGAGCGATACCGCAGCGACCGCGACACCGAAGATCCTCAGGTACGAGAGCACGTTTGAGAGAAGTGACGGGATTTCCACCACTCCCTCGACACCCTCTCCCAGGTAGAGCAGTAGTATCGAGAGCACGATCACTGGTGCGCCAGCCGTCGCGCCGAAGAAGTACCAGAGCGCCGCACCTAACTCCAGTACCAGCCAGCTGCCCTTCTCGAGGAAAGCCTCCTTTGCACCGTGTCTCACGAACTCGTTGTAGGCCCCGAGCAGGTAACCCACGTTGACATGGAAGAGACCGAAAGCCGCGGCTATGGTGAAAACGTCGCCCAGGTGCTCCGCCCGGTGGAACAGAATAGGTATCTTCTCGAAGAAGTGTATACCGGTCGCTGCTGCGAGCTCCGAGTGATGGCCGAATATCACGAACCCGAACGCGTCGCCGAAAGCCAGCCCGAATATTATAGTGGCGACCGACGCGTACATCAGCGAGTTGAATATATCTTTCGCGCCGGGGAACATCTTAGCTGCCGCATAGAAGAATATCAGGGACGTCAGGCCGTATCCCGCATCTCCTATCATGAAGCCGAACACGAGCGGGAACGTAAGGAATATCATGAATGATGGATCTATCTCGTTGTACTTTGGGGTCGCCACCAGGTCGGTCAGCGACTCGAACGGCTTCACCAGCCTGTTATTCTCGTACTTCACCGGCGGGTCTCCACCCTGCTCCGTCTGGAGGTGGACCCTGTTGTTTGTCGCCGCTACCAGTCTCTCGCCGAGCCTGTTGAACTCCTCTTCGGGTATCCATCCCTCGGCGATGAACGTCCTGTCAGTAGTGGCAAAGTTAATCGGTGCCTCCGCCTTCTCAACTTTCTCCGTCAGGAATTCTTCAGCAGCTTCCAGCCGGCCTCTCCATTCATCCGCAAGCTTGTGTCTCTCTTCTCTCAGTCCCTCCAGTCTCTCCTGTATCTCCTCTTTTTCTCCCTCTAGCCGTTCGACTATCTCTGAAGGAGGTCCTTCAAGATCAGTATCAACTATGTTCCGCTCTCTGGCGTCGATCTCACCCAGCGTGTTTTCGACCTCCTCTGCTATTTCACGGTGGTAGAATAGTGCGGACGCGGATCTGCCCTCGAATATCTCGTACCGGTCGGATCCCATCTCCTGGCGGAAGCTTTCAGCGTCCAGTTCACCGACGAAAACATCCAGTGTTTCGGTCCCTTTCAGGTCCTGGTAATCGACTCCCGAACCTTCCAGTTTCATGAAGAACTTTCTCTGGTTCTCTATCTCCTTCAACCTGGACTCCGCCTCTGATATCTGGTCCTCTACGGCCTCTACGTGTCTCTTCAGGTCTTCCACCTGATCCTCCAGCTCGTTGATGTAGAACTCCTCACTTCTTTCCCCCTCGATTTCAGGGAGTTTTGAAAGAAGCGACCGGACATCCACCAGCATCTCCGAAAGCTCCTCGGCCTGTTCGAAAGGGCTCCCAGTCTCAAGCTCGCCCTCGTACCTGTCAATGTCGAGGAGCCTCATGTCGTAAAGTACCTCTATCACTCCCTGGAGCTGGCTCCGGGGTCCTGTGATAGATACCTTTGTCATATCCGCTGGCTTCATCTCAATCATCTATCCGAGGAATTCTCTGGAAAAGTTTTCAAAAAGCATCTCGGAGGCCTCAGACAGTTTTTCCTCGGCCTCCTCCGCAATCTTGTCCGCCTCTTTCTTTCCGTCCTCTATTATCTTTTGCTGCTCGTCTTCAATCTCGTCGCGGAAATCCTGTAGCTTCTCGAGCTTCTTCTGGGAAGCCTCGGACTCCGCCTCTTTCACAATATCCCGGGCCTTTTTCCTGGCTTCTTCCTTGATTTCCTCTCTTTTCTCCTCGGCCTCTTCAATGATGGCGTCCGCTTCTTCCTCAGCTTCTCTCACTTCCTCAACTACGTTCGCCATGGTAAATCTTGAATACGGTAGCTCCGAGGAAGTTTATAAACCCTGTCCGGAGCTCTACCTCCGGCTCTATTTAAAAGAGTTACCCTGTGGTAGCCGGGCGGAAAAACGGCATCAGCAGAGGCCGTCTCGGGGAGATAAAAGGCTTTCCTGGGAAGCCTTTCCCATGGAGGAACGCAGCTATATCATATTTGCGCCCGAGGAGGAGGAACCTGGGAAGGATTCAGAGGTCTTCTACAACAGGGAGATGGTGCTGAACCGGGACCTGAGCCAGGTGGCGGCCCGGGTTTTCCAGGAAGAGATAGATGGGAAGGAGTTCGAGGTATGTGACGCCCTCGCTGGCTCGGGCATAAGGGGCTTCAGGTACAGCGGTATCGCATCACGTCTCCTCCTGAACGACGCCAATCCACGGGCTGTCGAAAGTATCAAGCGCGGGTTGGAAGAGAACGGGATAGATGCAGAGGTCAGGAACGAGGATGCCAACATCGTTCTGAGCCAGAACCGGAACAGGTTCCAGTTCGTCGACATCGATCCCTTCGGCCCCTTCACACCGTTCCTCGACTCGGCCTGCCGCGCCTGCTCGCACAACAGCTTCGCGGGTTTCACCGCGACCGATAACGCGGTCGCCGCAGGCACATACACCAAGACCTGCAGGAGGCGTTACGGGGCGAAGCCCCTGAAGAACAGTTTCATGCATGAGACCGCCCTCCGTATATACATAAGAACGGTATTCGAGAACTTCTCGCGTTACGACAACTGCTTCGAGCCGAAAGTTTGCTTCCAGCAGAGGCATTACTGCAGGGTGATGGGGCGGGTCACCGAGTCGAAGCAGAGGACCAACAAAGAGCTGGAGAACATCGGCTACCTGACGTTCTGCCAGGAATGCCGCTGGAGATCGCTGAAACGTCAGGAAAGATGCGGTAACTGCGGTAACGAAAAGGTCAGCACTGCAGGTCCTCTCTGGACGGGCAAGTTCGTGGACTCCCGTTTCACCTCGAAGATGATGGAGGAGATGCCCAGTGAATGGGAGGAGAGCCGCGATTTCCTGGAACTGCTCCACGGTGAGAGCGAAATCAGGACTCCTTTCTACGACCTGCACATGCTGGCCTCGAACCTGGAAGTCTCGGCGCCGAAGCGGGAGCCGGTGATAGAAGCTATACGGGATAAGGGCTACCCTGTGGCGCGGACACACTTCTCGCCAACAGGGTTCCGGACCGATGCACCGATAAAGGATATAAAGCAGATTGTCCGCTCAGCGCCGTGAAACCATTTATTTATCCGCCCCGAAAAATCCTATGGTGAGGAACTATCTCTACCAGAGAACCGAAAGACACCACAACTGAAAGCTTCACACCTCCCAACTATTCTGACCATGGCAGGACCACCAGTTCGAATCCCGTTCCACGGACCCCGCCGACGCTCAGGGGCGACGTAACCACGGGAGAGCTTGAAGAGATAGAGGAGGAGTACGGTCTCGATATAGATATACCCGGTGAGCCAGTATCGGATCCACAAGTGAGGTTGAGCTGGAGGCAGGATAACTTCGGCGGCATTGAAACCCTGGAAATGGACCTAAACCTTGATGTCAGGATTCCACCCAATCCAGGTTACCGGTTCCTGTCCCGCTTCTTCAACAGTGTCGACGGGTACGAGACGGATAGATACAGCAAGAACTTCCTGATGACCAAGGACCCGGACTGGCAGGACGACTTCCTGCGGTTCGAAGAGGAATACGGTCTTGAACCTCTACTTGACCAGAAAAGAGGATACAAGGGATAGAATAAAGGAGAGGATTATAAGTGGTGGAACCTAGCTGGATTTCTCTTCCAGTTCTTCCTCTAGACCGAGCTTCTCGGCGAGTTCCTTGTAGCGGTTCCTGATGGTGACCTCGGTAACTCCTACCACGTCCGCTACTTCTCTCTGCGTTCTCTTCTCGCCCTCAAGTACTGCGGCGATGTAGAGAGCCGCTGCAGCGAGTCCTGTCGGGCCCTTGCCTGAGAGAAGGTCCTTCTCACGGGCCTCTTTCAGGATCTGGCGGGCGCGGGCCTGGACCTCACCGGAAAGCTGTAGCTTCCCGGCGAACCTTGGAACGTAGTCCTGTGGCTTCGCAGGTAGAATCCTGAGCCCTAACTCGCGGGCTACGTACCTGTAGGCGCGGCCGATCTCGCGCTTCTCGATCCCCGATGCATCAGAAATCTCGTCGAGAGTGCGGGGTGTGCCCTGCTTCCTCGCGACGATGTAAAGAAGCGCGGAGATGATGGATTCCATGGAACGTCCCCTTACGAGACCCTTGTCGACAGCCTTCTCGTAGAGCCGGGCGACCTCTTCGTGAACGCTTTCTGGAAGGTTCAGGTTGGAGACCATCGAGTTGAGTTCGCTTAGCGCGAAGCCGAGGTTGCGGTCCTTCGACTTCGTCAGACGCTTGTGCCATTTACGTAGTCTGTAGTACTGTGCACGCTTGTTGCCGGACACTTTGTACAGCTCTCCGGAGCCCTTTCCGATCTCGGTCGAGACTCCCATGTCGTGCTTGGTGTAGGTGAGCGGTTGTCCGGCTCTTGCCTTCTTCTCTCTTTCCTCCTCGTTGAAGGCGCGCCATTCTGCGCTTTCGTCGATGCGGTCCTCGTCGATTATCAGTCCGCACTCTACGCAGACCAGCTGGCCTTCTGCGGAGTCTTCCTCGAAGCGCTGTGAGCCGCACTCGGAGCAGGTGAGGACGGTATCTCCTTCCTCTGCTTCTTCCTGCTTTATCTCGTAGCCCTCGCCACTCGCAACGGTCGTAGAATCTTCCTGTTCTTCCTCCTGGTTTTCAGAATCACCTTCTTCCCACTCCTCGGGAACCTGGTAATTATCGAATTCGCGACGCGGAATGTTCTGGGATTCGGCCATAGTATCTTTTCCTGACATAGAACTGTTCTCCCCCCGGATACAGCAAACACATGCCACCCTAGATTTTAAATACCTTTTGGCCGATTGATTTATCTAAAAGTGACAACAGAAGGGAGAGGGACAGCTAATTAAACAGGGAAGACCTATTTTTACGCATGGTAGAGGACACTCTCCGTTTTAAAAGAGAGATCCTGGCTGTTGCCGGACTCCTGTTCCTGGGAAGCCTCTTCATCCTCTACCCGTTCCTCGATGCGATAATCATCGCCATCGCCACCTCGTATCTCCTGAGATTTGCGCACAGGTTCCTTAACGCCAGGATACAGAACGACCTGCTTTCAAGCATCATAATCGTGACAGGCGTCCTCGGATTGATCTCTATAGGTCTCTATTTCTTCATAAACAACTTCTTCGGCATCCTAACCAGTATAAACTCGTTTATCGGCTCATTCAGGAGCGGTATACTGAACGTGATAGACTTTCTACAACTTTCAGACACCTTCCGACAGAACGTAATGAGCGTTATAGACAGCCTCTCCGAGCGGCTGAGATCCGAACTCATCAACATATTCACGGGAATCCCGGCTGTCCTCATCCAGCTGGCTATATTCCTCGTCACCTCTATCTACCTCTACAAGGACGGCGCAAAAATAGAGGCGAAGATACTGGAGCTGGTCGACGACCTGCCTGAGGAAGAGGAAAAAATCGCCCGCTCGCTGATAAGGTCGATAGACTACATCTTCCGAGGGGTCTTTGTCACACAGCTCCTGGTAGCAGCCATACTGGGATTGATAGCAGGTATAGGATTCTACATCATAGCCGCCTTCACATCCCCGATGCCCTTCATAGTGCTCTGGGCTATACTGATAGGCATCACCGCACTGTTGCCGCTCGTGGCCAACTTCATGGTCTACGGGCCTCTCGGTCTGTTCTACCTGATTTCCGGAGAGCCGCTGCAGGGAGGCCTGATACTCGTCTTCGGGGTCATAGTCCTGAACATAATGCCCGAGATATTCCTGAGGCCTTACATCGGCTCCCGGCAGATGAACGAGCACCCTCTAATAATCTTCATCGGGTTCCTCGCGGGGCCGCTGACACTCGGCATCAAAGGTATAATAATGGGGCCGGTAATCCTTATCCTCACGAAGGAGTTCATCCTGAACTACACTAACCTGGTTTCAGAAGAAAACGGTTAGAACCGCAGCTTCCGCACTCCTCGCCTTCAAACTCTGCACCACAGTTCTCGCAGACGCGTTTCCACTCCCTCTCCTCCACTATCTCGTCAGCGAGGAAGGACTCGAACTCCACTTCCAGGTGCGACGCAAGGTTCTGGAGCGCCTTGTCGTCCGTGACCAGTCTCCTGCCGCGTTCAAGAGCCAGAGCGAGCAGCTCCTCGTCTGCGTCAGAGGTGGGAGAGTTGATACTCTCCGCCTTTTCCCTGACCCGTTCCAGCGCTTCTTCCTCCGGCTCCTCAACCGCGATACCCTCAATATCAAAGTTCAGCCGCGCCTTCCGGCTTCTCAGCTCTTCGGCGACCGCGGGAGTCGTCACCGCTGAATCGAACGGGTACTGACCCCGCCCGTGTATGAAGACGTTGGCATCGGCTACGTACTCCATAGTCTGAGGGTCGAAGACCAGCGAGAAAAACCTTTTCCCCCCCGGACCTATGCTTATTAAAAATTCGTCGGTTATTTCCTCGATGTGATTCGATAATGAGTCTCCCCAACGCACCGATTGAAAGGATTATAAGGAAAGCAGGCGCGGAAAGAGTTTCAGACGGCGCCGTCTCAGAACTCAAAGAAGCAGTGGAAAAGGCAGGCGAGGAAATCGCCCAGGATGCAAGCGAGATGGCAGACCATGCAGAAAGGAACACCATAACAAAGGAAGATATCGAGATGGTGACCAAGTAATGGCACAGCAGACAGAGGTATCGAACGTCAGCAAGGGCAGCTACCTGATAATCGAAGACGAACCCTGCGAGGTCCGGGGCGTATCGAAGTCGAGCCCGGGGAAGCACGGCTCCGCGAAGTACAAGATAAAGGCCCGAGGAGTGTTCGACGACAAGGACCGCCACATAACAAAGCCCGGGGATGCGATGATGATGAGCCCGGATATCGAGAAGAAGGTCGGCCAGGTCGTCTCGAAGCAGGGAGACATCGCCCAGGTGATGGACATGGACACATACGAGACTGAGGAGATGGAGCTGCCCAGCGACCTGAACGCCGGCGAGGGAGACAAGATAAAGTACTGGGTCGTAGAGGACCGGAAACTGGTCAAGGGAAAGCAGTAGCGAGGAAAGGATTAATACCTGTTGAACTGCAATCCGGTATACATGGACTGGGAAAGGATAAGGGAGAAGGTACTCGACGATTTCTACCCCCGGGAAGAAGACATCAAGCAGACCCAGAAGCTATACGAAAAGATATCCCACTTCATAAAGTCCAGGTTCTCGCTCGACACCCATTTCGCAGGTTCCGCATCACGCCGCACCAGCATACGCGGCGACAAGGACATCGATATCTTTGTACTCTTCCCGGAAGAAGTCGAGAGGAAGGAACTTGAGGAGCAGGGTCTTGAAATCGGAAAGAAGGTGTTCCAAGAGTTCGATGGTGAACCGCGCGTCGAGTACGCGGAGCATCCCTACACCAGGGGAGAAATCGAGGGCCACGATGTCGAGATAGTGCCCTGCTACGATGTCGAACCTGAAGATATCAAGAGCAGTGTCGACCGGACTCCGCACCATTCCCGGTGGGTTAAAGACCACCTTGACAAGGAGAAGAAGAAAGAAGTCGTTCTGCTTAAGTCATTCTTACGCTCCTCTGGACTCTACGGCTCCTCGCTCCGGGTAAGGGGCTTTTCAGGCTACCTCTGCGAGGTACTGATAGCGGAGTACGGCAGCTTCCAGGAACTGGTCTCCTCGACCTCGAACTGGGATCGGGGAGAGGTCATAGACCCGGAAGGGCACCACGAAGAACTCCCTCCAGAACTCGAAAAGAAATTCGAGGACGACCCGCTCAGGGTTATAGATCCCGTTGACCCAGAGAGAAACGTCGCCGCGGTTCTCGATGGCGAAAACTACGCAAAATTTATCTACAACTGCTGGCAGTTCCGACAGGAACCCGGAATCAACTTCTTCAGGGAAGAGGAGCTCGAGTTCTCAGAGTTCGAGATCAAGAAGGAGATAGACGACAGGGGCGACTTCATGGTGATCGAGTTCGAGACCCCAGATGAGATCGACGACGTGATTTACCCCCAGATGCGGAAAGCACTCCACGTAATCGACAGAAAGCTCAGGAAGAACGACTTCAGGATCTTCGAGAAAGGTTTCCACGTGGGCAAAAAGACCCGTATATTCTTCGAGCTTGAGAGAGAACTCCCCCTTGTCCACCAGAAGAAAGGGCCGAAGATATTCCATGGCGAGGAGCACATGGCGCAGTTCACTTCGAAGTATGAAAAAGTCTACGTGAAAGGAGAGCGGCTCCACGCCAGGACCGAGAGAGAACACACAGACGCGAAGGAACTCCTGAAGGAATTCCTCGAAGGCGACACGCAGAAAAAGGGCGTTCCAGGGAACATCGCGGAGAAGATAGAGGATTTCAGCTTCATAGATCCCATGGACGGGGACGAAAAATGGTTAAAGTACCTGGCGGAAAAACTTCACGTGACGAGCCATGACTGAAAACGAGGTGAACATAGTCGTGGGTCTTTCGGGAGTAGGCAAGTCCACGGTGCTTGAAGAAGCGATGCTGCTCTCCGACCGCGACTACAGACTGATAAACTACGGCGACAGGATGCTAGAAACCGCACAGAAAGAGGGACTGGTAAACACCAGGGACGAGATGAAGGACCTGGACACGGATACTTACCGGAGGATACAGATGGAGGCCGCCGAATCAATCGCAGAGGAGGCGGAGGAAGAAGACATAATAGTCGACACCCACGCCGCTATCAAATCACCTTTCGGCTACATCCCTGGACTGCCGAAATGGACACTCGAAAACCTGGACCCCGCAAAGATAATCATCCTCGACGCGAGCTCGAGGGAGATATACGAAAGGAGTCAGGGAGATGATGATAGAGAGAGGGAGCACGACTCGGTGGAGGAAATCGATGTCTACCGCTCCATCGCCAGGGAGATGGCTTCAGCCGGTAGCGTTCTCACCGGAGCCTATCTCAAGATCATAGAGAACCGGGACGGCAGGGCAGAGGCCGCGGCCGAGGAGCTTGTCAGGACGCTGAAGGCCTAGTCTTCCAGGTAGTAGTTCGGGCTTACGACGAACAGGTAAGTAGTTATTACTGTAGAGAACAATCTTCCCGCCACGAAACCCACATAGCCAAGCGTCTCAAGCAATCCCTGGGAGAGGAACGCCACACCCAGCAGCAGGAAGGACAAAACTGTAAGCAATGAAACCTCTTTAGAATTCGACAGCGCCTTCCGGCGGGAGGACGCCAGACCCTCCATGAGGGAGCCGCGGTCAAGTAAGCCTATCGGAAGGAAATAGAGCACGAAGACCGTCCCGAAAACGAGTAATACACTGAAAAGCACTCCCAGGGCAAGAAGGACGGTGCTACCGTAAAGGAAGTAGTAGATCAGACCGACGTTGAACGGTATGAATACCGCGAAGGATACCCCCAGCATCAGGAGCGTTCCGTAAAAAACCTCCCTGAGCTTCGAAAGGCCGATATGGAATCCTTCGGACAGCAGGTTCTCTGTCTCGATGTTCCTCACCATCCCCGCCACCATAACCGAGACGAAGAAACCGATGAAGGTTATGACTGGCAGGCTCAGGACGTAGAACTGCAGGGAAAGCATCCCCTCGAGGAAGCTGAGAAGCCACACAGAACTCAGGAATGCTGAAAGCAGTTTCGGGAAGAACAGGCTTGGCTTCTCCCTGAGCATCTCCAGACTATCTACAAGGACATTCTTCAGCCGTATTGTCTCCACCTCTACATGGTTTTATTTGCCGGGCTGAATCTTAAAGCCCGGACCGGGTAGAGCACCGAATCCGATCCATATAGTTTTAAACGTGTTGTTATCGAAGCTAGGAAAAATTAGGCGCTGTAGAACCGCTAAGCCACGTCTAGGAGAGGCACAAGGTTAATAAGAGTAATAGGCCTAATAACCGATATGGCGAGCATGTGGGACATTGGCAAAAGCTCCAAGGAAAAGCTCGCCGATACATGGGAGGACGAAGGAATTCTCGAGGAAAAAGTGGAACAGCATAGAGACAAGTTCGAAGAGAAGTTCCGAGAGAACATGAATCGGGACGTTCCGACCCACCCATACAAGATCTACAGGAACATAGTCGAGAACAAAGAGCTGAGCGACGAAGAGAGGATCGCGCTGGAGAGGATGAAAGACGAGTTTTCCGAACAGTGGCAGGCTCTCAAGCAGTCGCACTCCAACTAGCAGCTGTAGAATCGGTGAGCTCCAGGGGAGGGGAGACCACCATTTTATTTTCTCGCCGGCCAGATTTTGCTATCCGTCCAACCCAGAATTGTAATACCTATCCGGCTGAATACACCATATATCTCATTTCGTATTACATATGAATTACAACTATCCCAGTTGCTTCACCATGTACGGCCCTTCTCGCTCGTATCCCAGTTTCCTGTAGTACTCCCGCGTCCCGACCGCCGCGATCACCACTACCTTCTCGCGACCGAGCTCCCGCGCTTTCTCCTCGGCCTCGTTCATCAACCGCTTGCCGAAACCACGGTGCTGTGCCTCCCCCTGCTTCCCGAGCGGCGTGGAGCTCCCGAGCACCTTCAACTGGCGGACGATGAGCGCTCCATCATCTATCTCGGGCCGGAAAGACTCAGGGGGCGCTCGGAGCCGGGTGAAACCCAGGATGATATCCTTCACGGGATCCTCGAAGCTCAGGAAGAACTCCTTCCCGCCGGAGCTATCGTACGTCCGTTCCAAGAGCCTGATGTCGTCGGGCGCCTCACCTCTCTTGCGTCTCACGTGCCCTACCTCCCGGCACCTTATACAGCGACACCTCTCACCCTCCTTTTCCATCTCCTCTAGAGCCATCTGTCGCATGTTAGTGAGCTGTGGTCCCGCATCGACCTCCGTTGAAGGTATGTCACGCATCACTCTCTTCACCCTGACATGTGGAGGGATATGGTCGACAAGTATCTCTTTAAGCCGGTCCTTCGCCTCCTCGTCGTCAATCGGTTCGAACTCTCCTTCCTCGTAGCGCCGGTAGAGCTCCGTTCCCTGTATAACCTCACAGGGGTATATCTTGACCTCGTCGGGCTGATAGTCCTCGCTCGAGAAAACCTTCCTGAACTTCTCGATATCATCCTCCCGGCCCTCTCCGGGAAGACCGAGCATCAGGTGGTAGGCTACCTTGAAGCCCGCGTTTTTCAGCCTCTTCGTCGCCTCGATAACCGGCGCCATGCCGTGCCCACGGTTCGTGAGTTCGTGGGTCTCGTCAAAAACTGTCTGGACACCCATCTCCACACGGGTGCCGCCCATCTCCAAGATACGGTCGATGTGCTCTGTCTCGCAGATGTCCGGGCGGGTCTCGAAAGTCACGCCCACGTTCCGTATCTCAGCGGTCTCGTTTATCTCTTGAGCCCGCTCTAAACTCTCCGCTACCCCATGATCCGTTGAATCTGCACCTCCAGCCTTGGCTTCAGGGTAAGTGTTGAAGCCGTCGAACGCCCTTTTCAGGAACTCCCGCTGGTAATCCGGATCCTGGAACGGGAATGTACCACCCATCACTATCAGCTTGGATTTCTCTATGGAGTGACCGTTCTTCTCGTACTGGTTCAGCCGATCATGCACCTGATCAAACGGATCGTACTGGTTCCTGATGGCGCGCCTGGTCGCAGGTTCCTTGCCGGTGTAGCTCTGTGGCGCTCCCTCGCCCTTCGGACAGTAGATGCAGCCCCCGCCGCAGGGCGCCGGTCGCGCCATTATCGCGACGTTCGCGATTCCGGAGATGGTGCGCATCGGCTTTGTTCTAAGAAGTTCACGTGCCGCCTGCTCATCTTGCTCCAGGAAGCTGATTATGTCGCTGTTCTTGGGCATCCCGTTGAAGCCAAGTTCTCCGCAAAGCCTCTTCTTCGCCCTCTCGACATCTTGCCTGGATTCGAGCTCGCCGCTCTCTATATCCTCTATGATGCGGCGGGAAAGCTTTTCGAGGTCGGACATGAAATGGTTTGTCCCAGTGAAGAGTTAAAAAGAAATCTAACGGCTGAAACAGTATGAAGCTCAAGATACTTCTCGCCGCTATAGTTCTGACCGCGGGAACCGCATCGGCCTTCAGCCTCGACTTCGGTCTGGGGCAGGGCAAAGTGGCGATGGTCTCGCTCTCCGGCGCGATACAGCCCTCCAGCTCCGGGTTCAGTTCAGGCGGTATAACGCCGCAGTCAGTCCGGGACCTGAACGAGAGAGCGAAGAACCAGAAAGTCGACGCTATAGTCTACGAGATCAATTCCGGTGGAGGAGCGGTGGTGGCCTCCAAGGAGGTCATGAGGGAGATAGAATCGGTAAATCTACCTACCGTCTGTCGTTTCCGGGATGTCGCTGCTTCGGGAGCCTACCTGGCCGCGCTGGGTTGTGACTCGATAGTATCGGATTCCGCATCCCTGACCGGTAGCATAGGTGTCAGGGGCTCCTACCTCGAGTTCTCTGGGCTCATGGACAGGCTCGGCATCGAATATGTTAACATAACATCCGGGAAGTACAAGCAGCTGGCCTCTCCCTACAGGAACTCCTCCGCGAAAAGCCGAGAACTCCTCCGCGAGAAGAGTGACAGGGTGCACGAAGAGTTCCTGTCGCTCGTGGCAAAGGACAGATCCCTTAACCAGACCCAGCTACGGCAGGTCCGGACCGGGGAGCCCTTCCTCGGCAGCAGGGCAAATGAGCTCGGCCTGGTGGACCGGCTGGGAGGAAGAGAAACTGCCATCGAAGAGGCGGAGAACCTGGCGGGTAAAGATCTGGAAACCCTAGAGATAGAGCAGAGAGAAGGCTTCAGCTTGCTTTCAATCCTGACAGGCAGTATATCCGTGCCAAGCTTCCTGTCATGGGACGCACCTCTAAGGGCAGTTTACTGAACTACTTCTCGGGCCCTTCAGGCCTCCGGTTCTCCGGGTCCTGTGAATGGTGCCAGAGCATGGTGAAGACAGGCTCCATCGTCTCCTTCGACATGTGATCGCTTTTGGTCCAGAAAGCGGTATCCTGCGTAGAATGAACCTGGTCGTGGGTCATGGACATGGTCAGCGCATCATCAATTATAGCGAACCTGCCGTTCGGTATGTCGAACTCGTTTTCCTCGGGCATCTGCCTGACATCGGCGAACTCCTTCAGGTTGTCGTATGCCTCCCTGTTGCTGTCGGTTACATGTGCTAGCACCTTTACGTTCACTCCGTTATCTCTGGCCTCCCGGAGAAGATCCAGGTGGTTCTCCTCCAGTTCTCTCAGGCCTTCCTCGGTCGTCACTATCTTTATGCTTTCCTGCGCCTCCTGAAACATCGTTCCAAGGTGCTGGCTTATCTGGTGGGATCCCTTTAACGAGCCGGACATCTCAGACGGCTCCACAAGTTCGACTCCCTGGTCGTAAAGGTTCTCGAGTTCCTCAACTGCATCCGACTCCTTGAAGGATTCGAGCCGGTTGAGCTTCTCCTGGAGGTTGCGCCGGTGCTGTTTCTTGATATTCTCTATCGCCTCCCTCGGGGGAATAGAAACGTATTCCATCGGTTTGGAGGACTTGATGACGACAAAACCTTTCTCCGCCAGGGATTCCAGGACATCGTAGGCACGGGATCTAGGGACGTTAGTCATCTCAGAAAGCTCTCCCGCGGTAGAGACACCACGTCCAAGCAGTGCCGCGTAAATCTTCCTCTCGTACATGTTCAGTCCGATGTCCTCTAGCTTGTCTAGCGTTTCTTGACTTGCTACCATTTTTGCACCACTTTATATCAAATCTATCATTATGGGCAATTATAAACCTTATCCGCGGGATTCCGCGCCAGTCGAGACCGGTTTACCATCGCCCAGTAAACAATGTTTGAAAACTAATATTTATAAAAACTTGTGGAGTCTGTCAGCTATCTTCTTTTTCAGACCCTTTGCCCTCTTCCCGTATATATCCGACTCCTCTCTCAGCCCGTCCCACTCCAGGTTGTCGAAGACGCTGGTGATCTGGTTGTCGTACCGGTCGTAGTAGCACATCATCCGTAACGTGAACCTCGGCTCCTGGGGGATCTCACGGTCGCTGTAGCCGAGGACTATTGCACCCATAGGCAACTTACCGTCGGGTATATCGAACTGGTCCGCCACCATCTGCTTGTCGAAGCCGCTTATCCAGCAGGTGGAGACGTCCTCTTCCTCTGCCACCAGACGCATGTTGGTTATAGCACAGCCCGTCTCGGCGCTGCAGGCCTCTATACAGTTCTCCTCGCCGACTCTGCGGGCCATCCTGTCCCGGTCCGCTACCACGATAACCGATGTCGGGGCCTCTTCCACCCGCTCGTCTCCGGCAGCTGTCGCGAGCATCTCCCTCATATGATCGTCTTCTACGACTATGAACTCCAGCGACTGTACGTTACCGGGCGAGGGAGCTCTCCTTCCCGCCTCGAGGATGCGGCCCATCACCTTCCGTGGTATCACCTCATCCTTGCAGCTCCTGAAGGTGCCAAGCTTCATCACGTTCTCGAAAACTGACATACTACTGTATAGAGTTTGGTGAACATAGTTTAAACCTTTCAGCCAGAAAAAACGAGTATGGATTACTCAAAGCTGGTGGAGAGCTACGAGGCGCTTGAGTCGACCCAGGCTACCCTCGAGAAGACTTCTATACTCGCGGACCTTTTCAGTGAGGCCGGTGAAGACCTCGAAGACGTCGTACTGCTCGCGATGGGTCGTCCCTTCCCGGCCTGGAAAGACCTTGACATAGGTGTCTCGAGCAAGACCATGGTCGACATCATATCCCAGGCGACCGGCAGGAAGAAGGCCGAGATCGAGGAGGTCTGGAAGGAACGCGGCGACCTCGGCTACGCGGCGGAAGAGATGGTGAAGAAGAAGACCCAGCAGCGGTTGGCGGAGGGAAAACTGACCGTGGAAAGGGTCATGGACAAGCTGGAGAAGGTCGCCAAGATGGAGAAGCAGGGTCTCAGCGAATCGGTGAGTATGGACAAGAAGAAAAAGGAGATAGCCGACCTGATATCCTCCTCAGAGCCCGTTGAGGCCAGGTACGTTACGAGAACGGTCCTTGGCACGATGCGGATGGGTGTCGGCGAAGGGACGGTAAGGGATGCGCTGTCAGAGGCTTTCTTCGACGGCGAAAACGTTGAGAAGATAGAAAACGGCTATGACCTGACCAATGACTACGCCGAGGTTGCGAGCGCGTGCAGAAAGGGTATAGAGGCGGTGGAGGAACTGGAGATAGAGCTCTTCCGGCCCATCAAGTCGATGCTGGCGAGGAAGGTAGACACTGTTGAAGAAGGGTTCGAAACCGTGGGGACGCCAGCGGCGGTAGACTACAAGTACGACGGCATGAGAGCCCAGATACACGTTAAGGACGGAGAGGTAAAGGTCTTCACCCGGAGGCTCGAGGACGTTACAAAGCAGTTCCCCGATGTGGAGGCGGCGGTGAAAAACCATCTGGATTCGGGCAGTTGCATAATCGACGCTGAAGTCGTGGCCTACAGTCCTGAGGATGGCTCCGCCATCCCATTCCAGAAGCTCTCGAAGCGTATAAAGAGGAAGTACGACATCGAGAGGCTGACAGAGGAGATACCTGTCGAGGTCCGGCCCTTCGACCTTTTATATGAGGAGGGATCGATGCTCGACGAAGAGTACAGCGCTAGGTGGGAGTCGCTATCAGAGACCGTCGAGGAAGAAGAAAGGGAGATACGGCTGGCCGACCACATGGAGACAGAGAGCGCTGAAGAGGTAAAACAGATGGAGCACGAGGCGCTCCAGGCCGGCCAGGAGGGTATAATGATGAAGAACCTGGAAGCTGAATACAAGCCGGGCTCCCGCGTCGGCTACATGGTGAAACTGAAGCCTGTGATGGAGACTTTGGACCTCGCGATAATCGGCGGAGAGTGGAGCGAGGGAAGACGCGCCGGATGGATAGGTAGCCTGAAGCTGGGATGCTTCGACGAGGAGAAGGGAGAGTACGAGGAGGTCGGCAAGATGGCGACCGGGCTGACCGACGAACAGCTGCAGGAGATCACCGACCGGCTCCAGCCACTGGTGGTTGACGAGGACGGCCGGAATGTAAAGGTCCGGCCGGAGATAATAGTCGAGGTAGAGTACGAGGAGATACAGAAATCACCGACCTACTCCTCCGGGTACGCGCTACGGTTCCCGCGCATGAAGCAGTTCCGCGACGACAAGGAGGAGGCCGACTCACTGGAAAGGATTAAAGAACTCTACAGGAATCAAAAAGAGACAGAATAGAAAGGAAGCCGGAGGAGCTTTTACTCCATCCTTCGCTCAAGGAACTCCCTGACCGTCTTCCGGTCCTTGCCTTCCTGTTCCGCTTCCAAGATGGCCCTGTAGTCAGGGTTCTCCATCTCGCGGACACGGCTCCTTACTTCGTCAACGGTTCCCGAGAGAAGCTCAGAGTAGTCTTCTTCCTCCTCTTCTTCCTCCCGCTCAACTCTGCGGCGGGGCTGGAACTCTCTCTGGAGCCCCTGGCTTTCCCGTTTCTGCTGGCGTCTCATCTTCCATTCGTCCGTCTCCAGCCAGACGATGAAGGCACCTATCAGCACCAGAAGCGGTCCGACTCCTGCCTTCACCATAACGAGAAGCTGGTTCCAGAAAGTTACTGAAGCATAGACTCCAACAACCACCATCAGAGCTCCAATCAGGATCTTAACTGCTGGATGCATCTTGTATCACAACTGGATGATAACACTTAGCTATTTTATATGTATCGGGACAGTGGCACCACCACAGCAACCGCCTCGATAGAGTTTATAATATTTCCGGCCGTTCTTTTAACCTACGGAGAAGGTAAGGATGGGTTACTACAAGTACGCCAGCGAGCAGTACGACCAGCCGAAGGAGAAACTCGACGAGCTCTGGCAGCAAAGGCTCGTGGACTGGCGACAGCAGGATTCACTTGAGAAACTGGAAAGGCCGACACGTATCCCGAAGGCCCGCGAACTCGGATACAAGGCCAAGAACGGCATCACTGTCGTCAGGTCGCGCATCCGGAAGGGCAACAGGAAGCGGAAGAGACCGAGCGGCGGAAGACGTCCGAAGAGGATGGGACAGAACCGGTTCCACCCCAAGAAGTCGAAAATGGTCATCGCGGAGGAACGCGCCTCCAAGAAATACGAGAACCTAGAGGTCCTCAACTCCTACTGGGTCGCGGAAGATGGAACATACAAGTGGTACGAAGTCATCATGGTCGACCCGGACCACCCGGAGATTGAGAGCGACGACGACCTGGAATGGATCGCGGATCAGCGCGACCGCGTCGAACGAGGACTTACACCAGCCGCAAGAGAGTCGCGCGGCCTGAAGAACCGTGGAAAAGGTGCTGAGAAGGTCCGACCCTCACAGGGCTCGAACCAAAACCGCGGCAAGTAGATTTTTGCCTCTTCGCCCACAATATTGATTCTATGACACAGTTCTACGATCTCTGCCTCAGGGACACATCCAGCGATACTGGTGATTTCGCAGAGCAACTGGGCTGGACCGCGACCAGCTGTGATTTCGAGACGGTGTTCCTTGAGGCGGATGGATGGGGCGAGCTGAAACAGAAGATCAACGAACGCAGGGATAGGGCGGACGTGCTGGTGTTCCTGGGTGGAGACGAGGAGCTCAACCGGAAGGCCGCAGGCGATACCAGGGTCGACGTGCTTCTCCACCCTGAGAAGGGAAGGAAGGACTCCGGTATCAACCACGTGATAGCGAAGGAGGCCGCTGAGAACCGCGTCGCGATAGGATTCGACCTCCAGCAGCTGATTACCGGAAAGAAACAGAGGACCCACGTCCTGAGGCACTGGCGCCGGAACCTCAGGCTCTGCGAGAAGTACGACGCGCCTTTTGTACTGACATCCGGTGCAGAGGAAAAACTCGATTTACGGGCGCCAAGGGACCTCGCATCGATAATAGAATCACTCGGCTTCGACGGCAAAAAGGCGGTCTCAGACTTCCCGGGGAAGATACTGGAACGGTCCGGGAAAGTCGACAGCGAAGGATTCGTCCAGCCCGGAGTGGAGGTGGAAAGCGATTAAACCACTGCCACCCTCCCTCCGGGAGAAACAGCGCTACCTCACGTTCCGGGTGCACTCAGAAAAGGATGTTGAAATCGGAGACGTGGTCAACCACGTCTGGGAAGCAGTTCTCGATCACCTCGGCACGAAGGGCGCCAGTAAGATCGGTTTCTGGGTTATCGGTAACAGGTTCGACGAAGAGGAACAGGAAGGAGTCATACGTGTAAGGAAGGGTCATGAGGACGATCTCCGCGCGGCTCTCACACTTGCAGACACGATCCGAGGTTCAAGGGGATTCATTGAAGTCACCCAGATTTCCGGCAGTATCAGCGGCCTCGAGGACCAGTAGATGTAGAGTTCGAGAACGTCATATCCTCTATCAGTTCAGCCCACCCCTCAAAAACTATGTCAACTATGCTCTCCACCGGTTCCGGCAGAAAAAGACCGAGTCCAGGAAGTTCTAGAGGAGGTTCTGCGTATACGAAAAAGTAGAGGAAAGCTATAGTGAGAAGTGTCATAAACCCCATAAGCAACACTATCTGGCGCTGGGTCTTGTTCATGATTTCTGTTGAACCCTCCAGCAATTTAAAGTGAATTCAAGGGTTTTACTCGCCCGGTTTCCGGTCCCAGCGAGAGACCACTTTTAAAAGAGTTTATTTATAAAGGAGAGGATAAGGCCATTTAAAAAGCCCTTATTTTGGGCGGAGTTTGGTGGAAAAATGAGCGAAGACGAGTTTGAAGACGAAAACATCAAGATCGAAAACGTTGTAGCCTCTACAACCCTTGACAGGCGGATGCCTCTCGACCGAATCGCCATCTACCTTGAGAACACGGAGTACGAGCCCGAACAGTTCCCAGGACTCGTATACCGGCTGGAAGAACCGAAAGCCGCGGCCCTGATATTCGGCTCCGGCAAGGTGGTATGCACCGGCACACAGAGCCCGGAGCAGGCGAAGGAGGCGGTCCACAAGATAATCGACGAGCTCAGGGAAGCGGACATAGACATAGAGTCCAAGCCCGATATCACGGTACAGAACATGGTCGCCTCATCCGAACTGGGCGCTACACTGAACCTGAACCGGATCGCGTTCGAGCTGGTCGGTACGGAGTACGAGCCCGAAC